>JAZRAN010000133.1:0-6013 GCA_045634605.1 Candidatus Stercoripulliclostridium sp.
AACCCGTCAGGGCGCAGTAGGTCTACTACGGCAACCCTTCGGGGTTTTCATTTTGTCGCGTCTTGCATCTAACTAAACGCGTTTTTAAGAAGTCTAACACAAGAGCGAGAAAATATGAACTAAAACATAAGGAATTAGCGCGATACTTTGTTAAAACAAAAACCCGTCAGGGCGCAGTAGGTCTACTACGGCAACCCTTCGGGGTTTTCATTTTGTCGCGTCTTGCATCTAACTAAACGTGTTTTTAAGTATGTGGGTATTGTGCATCATATGGCAATTAGGTTTACTAAAACACTTTATTAGGGTTTCTAAACTGCATATTATAGTGTCGATTGCATTATTTTTAAATTTAGGGCATATCATTATATTATGCTCCAAAGTATTCTTTCTTTGTTTTCCGGAATAGGCGCTTTTTTGCTTGGTATGAAACTCGTTTCCAACAATCTACAAAAAATGGCGGGCGGAAGGGTAGAAAACCTATTCAACAAGATATCTAACTCTAAACTTATGTCCACTTTTGTAGGAGTAGGTAGCGCCGCCGTGCTACAAAGCTCTTCTGCAACTACCGTTATTTTGGTTTCTCTTGTCAATAGTGGAATAATAACGCTAATACAAGCAACGTGCATCATTATGGGCGCTAACGTAGGTACTACCTTTACGGCTCTGGTAATTTCTTTTAACTATTTGCCGATAGGGGAGATTTTTGCCTTTTTAACTTTTGTGGGTATTATGCTCATTATGGTAGATAAGGGAGAAAAATTAAGCTCGGTAGGGTGGGTTTTAGGTAGCGTGGGACTTATGTTTATCGGTCTTGATATCATAAAGATTTCCGCATTGTCATTAAGCGAGTTTTCCGCATTTAACTCTCTTTTCCTTTCCATAAACAGTCCATTTTTACTCCTTGCCATAGGAGCTGTTTTTACTTCCATAATACAAAGCTCAAGCGCGCTAACGGGTGTTGTTATCACCTTTGCTCATCTTGGTATAATGCCCGTTTCTTGCGCTTTTTATTTAATTATGGGTGGTAACGTAGGCTCTTGCGCTACGGCGTTAATAGCTAGTATGGGCGGAAATTTGAACGCAAAAAGAACGGCTCTTATCAACGTGATTTTTAACACGCTGGGAGTAATAATTTTTCTTCCTTTCGTCATCGCTTTCGGACATAAGATTACGGAATACTGCGCTAATTTTTCCGCATCCGCCATTATCGCTTATTTTCACGTTGCTTTCAATTTGATAACTACCGTATTGCTACTGCCGTTTACCAAAAAGATTGCCGATATAAGTATACTACTTATACCTGACAAAAAAAATGCCAATATACTTGTATTGGAAGAAAAAATGTAGTACAATATATGCGAATAATTTTAATTTTTCGTAGGAGAGAAAAATGGAACTGGATACTAAAAACGTAGCAAGTTTTCAAATAGACCATACCAAACTCAAATGCGGTTTGTTCGTTAGCAGAAAAGACATATACGGCTCTAACGTTATTACAACGTTTGATATAAGGATGAAGCGTCCTTATCACGAAGAAGTAATGACTACCGGCTCCGTACACGCTCTTGAGCATCTTATCGCAACGTATCTTCGTAGCGACTCCCTATGGGGCGACAAAATCATATACTTTGGACCTATGGGATGCCGTACCGGTTTCTATCTAATTATGGCGGGCGACCTTGATTCACAAGACATCCTACCCCTAATAGAAAGAACCTTTGACTTCGTTTCCGATTACGAAGGAGAAATTCCCGCTTCAACCCCAAAAGAATGCGGTTTTTGCTATGATATGGATCTAGAGATGGCAAAAATAGACGCTACTTTGTACTACAATATCATTATTGCGCCAAAGAAGGAAAACCTAGTTTATCCCGTAAAGAGAGAGCGCAAAAAATCCACCCCCAAAGAATAAAAAAATTAACATATAAGGAAACAAACAATGGTTGATCAAAGAATTGAAAAATTAGCAAACGTACTCGTAAATTATTCTTGTAACCTTCAAAAAGGCGAAAAGATTCTCATAGAAGCTCGTGGCATCGACTACGTACTCGTTAACGCTATCGTTAAAGAAGTATATAAAGTAGGCGGTCTACCCTTCGTACACATGGAAGATAACCGCGTTACTCGCGCGCTAAGACTTGGCATGACGGAAGAACTTGCTAAGCTTATGGCAAAGTATGACGGCGCTCGCATGGCGGAAATGGACGCTTATATCGGCATCCGCGGTGGAAACAACTGCTACGAACTAAGCGACGTTGACCCCGAACTTATGAATATTTATAGCCGTTATTATAGCCATCCCGTACATCACGAACTAAGAGTTGCAAAGACCAAGTGGGTGGTTCTTCGTTATCCTAACGAAGGTATGGCAGAACAAGCTCGCATGTCTACCGATGCGTTCGAAGATTTCTACTTTAACGTATGCAATCTTGACTATGCAAAAATGGACAAGGCTATGGACGCTCTCAAAGATTTGCTTGATAGAACCGACAAAGTTCGCCTTACCGCAGTCGATACCGACCTTACCTTTAGCATTAAGGGCATCGGCTCCAAAAAGTGCGCAGGTCATATGAATATTCCGGACGGCGAAGTATATTCCGCTCCCGTAAAGAATTCCGTAAACGGTTACATCCATTACAATGCTCCAAGCGTAGAAAACGGCATCGAATTCAAAGACGTTCGCTTGGAGTTCAAAGATGGTAAAATTATCAACGCAACCGCAAACGATACCAAAGCAGTTAACGCAATCTTTGATACCGATGAAGGCGCTCGTTACGTTGGCGAATTTGCGCTGGGCGTTAACCCCTATATCAATAATCCTATGGGCGACATTCTCTTTGATGAGAAGATAGCAGGCTCAATCCACTTTACCCCCGGCAGTTGCTACGACGATTGTGACAACGGCAACGTTAGCGCTGTTCACTGGGATTTGGTACTCATCCAAACTCCCGAATACGGCGGTGGCGAAATCTACTTTGACGACGTTCTAATCCGTAAGGACGGCAGATTCGTTATCCCCGAACTTGAATGCCTTAACCCCGAAAACCTAAAATAATGAAAGAAAAACAAAAGACCACCGACCTTAAAAATTTTGTTCCGGAAAAACCGAACAAATTCTTGTATCCATTGCTTATATTTGTAGGCAGGATACTTGGCAAGATTTGGATTAATGCAAAATTCAAAAAGGACCCTGCAATCAAAGAGCGCAAGGGACCTTTTGTGTGCATTGGTACGCACTCTTGCATAATGGACGTTGCAATGATGATGCTCACTATGAGTCCTACGTCACTAAACATAGTTTGCGGACGTGACGTAATGACTTGGAACGTACTCAAACCTTTTGCTAAGGCGATTGGTCTTTTGCCTATCAATCAATTTGAAATGGACCTTGCGTCAATCCGTTCTATGAAAAGAGCGGTAGACAAAGGTTGCTCTCTTGCACTTTTCCCGGAAGGCAAATTTACACTTGACGGCAGGGGACTTTATTACATCCCGGAAAGCCTTGCAAAACTCCTAAAACTCCTTAAAGCAGACGTAGTATTTTGCCACAATAACGGCGGATATTGCGCGCGCCCCCGTTGGTATAAAGGTTTCAAATATGGCACGGTACTAAACGAAAGCACGCTACTCTTTACCAAAGAGCAACTTGCGGAAATGAGTGATAAGGAAATATATGCGGTACTAAAAGAGAAGTTCAAGTTTAACGATTGCTTATATCAAAGGGAAAACAATCTTCGCTTTAAGGCGAAAAATCCGGCGGAAGGACTCCATTATATTCTTTACAAATGCCCCAAGTGTGGCGCGGAGTACGAAAACGTAAGCGATAAGCATTACTTAACTTGCGAAAAGTGCGGAAACAAAGTTGAGTACACCGAGTATGGTGAACTTATTCCGCAAGGCGACTCGGTAGCCTTTGAGCGCATAGACCTTTGGTATGAATATGAAAGGGAATCCGTAAGAAAGGAAATCGCAGACGATAACTTCGAGATGCGTCACGAAGTAGTATGGGAACAAGCTGACGAAAATCATAACTACGTAGAGCTTGGCGCAGGCGAGTTTTACCTAAATCACGAGTTTATAGGATTCAAGGGTACTCGTTACGATAGCGGTGAAGAAGTATTAATACAAGTACCAATTTTGAAGCAACCGACTATCGTACACAAGAATTCGGAAGCCATTGACCTTACGATTGATACCGTAGTAAATCGTTTTTACTTCAAAGAAGTAAAATATTCTTGTAAGTACAATATTGCGGTAGAAGAATTATACAGAAAACATAAAGGACTTCCCCTAGAATAATAGGGATAGCCCAACATATAATAACACAAAAAGGAAGATAGATTATGTTCAAAAAGTATGCTGATGAAACAATGGAATTCATCAAAAAAATCGAAGCGGACGGCCCCCGTCTACCCGGTAGTGATGAAGAAAAGCAAGCTTGCAAAAACATTCAACAAGAAATTAAAGATAGAGTTGGATTAGATAGCAAGACGGAAGATTTTACTTTTGCAGTTAGGGCAAGCATAGGTGGCATTTGCTACCTTGGTTATGCAGGACTTATAGCTATGCTAATTTACTACATAGGTGGCATTTATGGAACGATACTTGCAGGCTTTACTTTCTGTTGTATAATGCTCTTTGTTGCTCTACAAGTAATCCGCTACACCGGCACTTTTGACCTAATGTTCAAACACGGCAAGTCTTCTAATATAATTACGGAAATACCGCCCGTTAATAATGGCGAAACCAAATTCACCATTTATCTTGGCGCTCACTATGATAGTAGCTGGTGTTGGAAACTTTCCCTAAAGAACCCAAATACCGCTATTCCAAAGACCGCATACGGTATTCTAGGCGCAATAGCAATGATAGGCATTAGCGTACTCCGCGCAGTTAACTACTTTGTAGTTATAGGTGGAAAAGCAGATTATATCATTGAACTTTGCACTATGATTATACCTATCGCTATCATCCCCGGACTATACTTTATTACCCAATACGTTAGCGGTGACAAGGCTATCGCAAGTCCCGGCGCAATGGATAACCTAAGCGGTATCGGCTCCAATATGATGATAATGAAGTACTTTAAGGAACATCCCGAAGATATGCCGGAAGGTATGCGCCTAGTATATCTTGGCTTTGGCGCGGAAGAAGCAAGCCTAAAGGGAAGCCTTGATTACGTAAAAAGACACGGCGAAGAAATGAAAGACGGCCATAGCTACGTTTTGAACGTTGACTCCATAGCCGACCCCGACCACTTTGAAGCAATTATCGGCGACCTTTTGCAAGGCACCAAGTTTGATAAAACGCTCATCGGTTACGTTCACGAAGCATACGATGAAATGGGCATTAAGGCAAAGTCTATATATAATCCCGTAGGCGGATGCGACTCAACTCCTTTCTGCAACGAAGATATTCCTACGGTAACCATTGCCGCCCAAAATCCCACTACGACTTATTACTATCACACTATGCTAGATAAGTCCGAAAGATTTACTCCCGATACGCTAGAAAAAGGTTTGACCGTAATATACAAGGTTATCAAGAAGATAGCGGATGCGGAAAACCAAAAATAATTAAAAGAGCAAAACAAAAGCCCCGAAAGTCGGGGCTTTTATTTATTTGTATTTTGCTATAAGCGCTCTTAATTCCTTCGTTAATTCTCTGAGCTCTCGGTTTGCTCTACCTTCTAGAGTGGGTATTAGTTTATGGAATTCACTCGCCGTTTGTTTGAGAGCGCCGTATACGGTAGAAGTGTTAAGGCGCTCGCTTTCTTCTTGTCTACGGGTATTTTCCTTTTTGGAAGTATTGCCCACGTATATGCAGTCGTTGTTTATTAGGTCGTATACTGCGCCGTTATACGGAGCAACGGCGGGTATTTTATGCGCGCGGTCGAGCGTCTTTGCAAATAGCTCGGCAACGCTATCTTCTCCGTGCGTTACGAATACGCGAGTAGGCGTAGGGATGCTCTTAATCCAAGAGAGAAGGTGGTCTCGGTCGGCATGGGAAGAAG
>JAZRAN010000134.1:0-3009 GCA_045634605.1 Candidatus Stercoripulliclostridium sp.
AGTGGAAGGAAAGGCGGATATAAGTTCTTGTAACGCTACTTCCAAGGACAACAAAAAGAAGATACTCGGTTTCCTGGACGGCGGTGAAGTGGGTGAAGAAACCATAGTCGTTTGCGCTTGCGTAGGCGGTAATTCATGCAAAGATAAGTACGACTATCAAGGCTACGGCGACTGCGCATCGCAAGAGCTACTTTCGGGCGGTAGAAAGGCTTGCTATATGGGTTGCATAGGTATGTCAAGATGCGTTAACCTTTGCCCCAGCCACGCAATCGATATCAAAAAGGGCGTAGCAATCATAAACCAAGATAAATGCACTCAATGTGGCGTATGTATTCTACAATGCCCCAAGAAGATTATGAAGCGTATACCGGCTACCGCTAAATACTACGTAGCCTGCTCTTCCCAAGAAAAAGGCAAAGACGTTCGTGCCGTATGTAAGCGTGGTTGCCTAGGTTGTGGCTTATGCGGTAAAAACTGCCCAAGCGGAGCAATCACGATGAGAAATAATCTTCCCATTATCGACTACACCAAATGTACCAACTGCGGACTTTGCGCATCAAAGTGCCCTGCAAAGTGTATTCTAGAATGTAAGCCGAAGAAGGAGATAGCGGAAGGCGCTTTCGTCAGTAAGTAAAAACACGCTATTTTAGCGCTATCCATAGCAAAATAAAACTCTCACTTGGTCGTTTACGTTTGAGTAAAGTCCCGTCGTGAGAGTTTTTAATTTTGCGTCGCCTAGCATCTAAACTAGCGTGTTTTTAAGTGCTCCAAAAATTGCTTGGGTGCGAATACCACGCATTTTAGCAAACTACTTCACAAAACTAACGTGTTTCGAGTGTGTGTAATTGCTTAGGCGCAGATTATCACGCATTTTGGCAAAATAAAAAGGCAAGCAAAAGCTTGTCTTTTTTTAATGCAGAATTCTCATTTTGCATTTATTCAACCACGTTGAATATCACTTCTCCTTTTCCGACTATGCTCAAGGGGTAGTTTGGTATGAAAGAATACGTTTTGCCGTCTATAAGGTCCGCTTGGTGGAGAGTAGGGGCGAGTCCTTGTCCGCTCTTTTTGGCTTGGGCTTCGCTTAGCGTGAATTTTGCGTAGAATTCGTCTAGGGTATTTGCCGTAAAGCCGTATCGAGTGGCGATTTTTTGGAAATCAACGTCCTTTTTTTCTTGTATATCTATGCCTACTTCTTCGCTTGATAGGGCAATTACTAAATATTCGCCACTGTGAGAAAGGGATATTTTAATATCATCTCTACCGCTAACTATCGGCTTTCCGCTATCAAGGTGACCTAAAACCCCGTCCGCTAGGGGTTTCTTTAATAAATTGGAGTATATGCGTAGCGTAGAATGGAATAACTTTTCTCGCTCGTCTTTTTTGCCGATTCCTACGAGTATCATACTTTTATTATACGAAAGGGGGCGCAAGATGTCAATCATCACTCAAAATTCAGTTAAAATAGGGCGCATAATCGGGCTTTTTCTTGACGAGCCTTATAAATACGTTTATAATAGATATATTGTATATATACACAGGTGAAAAATGAAGAAATTTTTATTGGTATCTTTATTAGTATTAAGCATCTTGGCAACTACCGTTTGCCTAATCGCTTGTAACCCCGATGACGAAAATGATAAGCCCTTTGTCGCTCCGTCTTTCGACTTTACTCGCCCCGACGACCTACCCGACTATGCGCTAACTATCGAGTGGATTGGCTCTAACGGCTCTTCGACTAACTTTGTGCCTAACCGCCCCACCGCAATAGTTTTTAACGGCGTTACCGAATACAATAGAAAGGAAGGGATAAACCTTGATGCCGACCTTTATAACTCTAGCGTAATAGGTAACTCCATTACTCTGGAAAGGACTTCTTACCTTTGGTACCGCCACGGTTGGAATATAGGCGTTTTCCACTATGAAAACTTTGCTGACGATACCAATGCAAACGTAACCAATAAGGTATTCAATTCCACAACGATGACTTACGTTAACGAGAGTGGCGCAACCATTACCACGACTCCCGACTTTAACCTTACCGAAGCATTTATTTCCACTTACCTTAAACAATGCACCGATGAAGGACTAAAAAACAGCGGTGGCAAATATTTGCAAGAAGTTCGCTTTATTGGTAACGGCGTAGGCGCAACGCTAGCTATTTCTTGCGCGGAATACCTTGATTACCTATATGAAAACGGCGCTGTTGGAGTAGGATATCTTCCCGATAGAATAGACGTTATTGACCCTTATTTTTCTAATGACGGCGTTGCAACCGTAGTAGATTTCTATGAGCAAACCACCATCGGCTCCGCTCTTAACTTTAACTCCAAAGCAATAGTGGAACTTGCCGACAAAGGTACCGTTTTCACCCTTGTAGAAAGCGACGAAAAATTCTACGATAGTTACACTAACCGCTACTCCGGGGTATCCGTAATTGACGATAAGGTTACCTTTACCGAAGAAGGCGACTCCGCTCTATACCTTGACATAAAAGAAAAAGTAGCATACCTAAACTTCCGTGAAACCTTCTCTACAAAACTCCCGGAAAGCTATCAAGCGCTGGGTAGAACTACTCTTGATTGGTTCCTTTATACCATAAACGGCTCCGACTTTTCATCTATTACTTCCCAAAGCGATACGGATATTCGTCCTATGCTTGACGGCTATAACCTAACCGGTACCGGTGCTAATACTTCCGTAAAATATTCCGTTTCCGCTTGGACTCCCACGATATATCTCCGCGCAGTCCGTGGCCGTGAATATAATATGAAGAAATACTCCACCAATACCCAAAAGATTGCCGACTATACCCTAGATAGATTCCAAGCGGAAAACTTCCAAATAAGCAATCTTTCTATGAAGGATGCTTATGCAGTTTGCGGTTACGTATATCTGCAAGAAGACAATACCTACTTCGTAAACCTTAGCCGCTCCGCAAGAATAGAAAACGCAATCATAAACCTTACTATTACCCTAGAAGATAAGTCCACCATTGTAGACGTAACT
>JAZRAN010000135.1:0-2681 GCA_045634605.1 Candidatus Stercoripulliclostridium sp.
TCCTTGCCTTTGTACATAGAGTCAAGCGCCTTGCGTATCTTTGACGACGCAACGAGTCCCATCGCCTTCGTAAGATGAAGGGTGGAGTCCACGCTCTTTATTCTTGTACGTAATTGTTTAGTATCGGCACCCATAAACTACTTTTCCATCTCCCTAAGAGCAGTTTTTAGTTCTTCTATATCTTCTTCACTCCAACTTCCGTTTTCTACTCTAACCAAGAATTCATTGTACTTGCTTTCTAGTAGTTCATAAAGTTTTGCTTCGTAATCTTTTACTGATTTTACGGGAACGGAATTAAGGTATCCGTTAATTACGGCATATACTATTGCTACTTGACAACCTGGTCTTACGGGCGCATTTCTACCTTGCTTTAAGACTGCAACTATTCTTTCGCCCAGCGCAAGTCTTGCTTTGGTATCTGCATCAAGGTCGCTACCAAATTGAGCAAACGCTTGCAATTCGCGATATTGTGAATACAATAGTTTGAGTTCGCCGGCAACCTTCTTCATACCCTTAATTTGAGCAGAGCCACCTACACGGCTAACCGATATACCGGGGTTGATAGCGGGCATAACGCCTGCGTGGAAAAGTTCCGTTTCCAAGAAAATTTGACCATCCGTAATAGAAATTACGTTAGTAGGAATATATGCGGAAACGTCGCCCGCTTGGGTTTCTATGAGCGGTAGAGCCGTTATTGAGCCACCGCCATACTCGGGAGCTACGCATGCTGCGCGCTCAAGCAGTCTTGAGTGCAAATAGAATACGTCACCGGGGTAAGCTTCTCTACCCGGGGGTCTGCGAATCAGAAGAGAAAGCGCTCTATATGCAACGGCGTGCTTGGAAAGATCGTCATATATAATTAGTACGTCTTTGCCTTGCTCCCTAAAATATTCCGCCATAGCGCAACCTGAATACGGAGCAACGTATTGGAGTGGAGCGGACTCCGACGCCGACGCGGAAACTATAATCGTATATTCCATTGCGCCTGCTTGGGTAAGTTGGTTAGCAAGCTGAACAACCGAGCTATTCTTTTGTCCTATTGCAACGTAAATACAAATTACCCCAGAATTCTTTTGGTTTATAATCGTATCGATAGCGATTTCCGTTTTACCGGTTTGTCTATCTCCTATAATCAATTCACGTTGTCCCCTACCAATCGGAATCATACTGTCGATAGCTTTGATACCTGTGTGCAAGGGTACGGAAACGCTCTTTCTTTCTATGATGCCGGGAGCTTCCGACTCTATGGGACGCATAGCAGTCGTTACGATGGGACCTTTGCCGTCAATCGCTTCGCCTAGGGCGTTAACAACACGACCAAGCATTGCTTCGCCTACGGGGACTGACAAAACCTTGCCCGTTCTTTTGACGGAAGAGCCTTCCCTAATATTGTTTTGATTGGAAAGAAGGGCAACGGATACCGTATCGCTTTCCAAGTTTTGAGCCATACCGAAACTGCCGTCGTCAAACTCGAGAAGTTCGCTAGCCATACATTCGCGCAAACCGTAAACACGAGCAATACCATCACCTACCAAAATGACGGTGCCGGTTTCCTTCATCTCTATTTTGGACTTATAATTCTTAATTTGCTCTTTTATAACGTTGCTAATTTCTTCCGGTCTTACATTCATTTATTAATCACTTCCTTTACGTCTTGTAAACGACGGCGCAAGCTACCATCCATAACCTTACCGTCAATTTCCACTATCATACCGCCCAGTAACGCTCCGTCTACCAAATATTCGGCTTGTACTTTACCTAGGTATGATTTTTCTAATTTTTGGATTAATTTATCCTTTTCTTCAAGAGTCAACTCTTGCGCGCTAGTCACCTTTGCGGTAAACACGCGCTCCGATGCGTTAAGCAATGCGTTATACTCGTCGACAGACTCCATAAACTCGCCTATTCTACCCTTTTCGCAAAGAAGTTTTAGGTAGGAAAGAACGTATTCGGGCGCATCTTTACCAAACGCGCCGTCTATTACGGAGAGTCTTTCTACGACGGGAATGGACGGAGAAGACAACAAATCCAAATATGCAGGATTGTCAATAAAAACCTTTTTGATTTCGTTTAGTATCCCTGCATATTCTTTTTGGCTTCCCGTTTCGCTTGCCAGCATAAAAAGAGCCGTACTATACTCTTTAATTATTTCCGTCATCTTCTTCACCTATTTTCTCAATGAAGGACTCTATTAGAGCGTGATGGTCTTGAACGTTGATTTCTCTTTCCAGCATCTTTTCCGTAAGCGCTCCGGAAACTTCCACAATTTCTCGCTTGATATCTTCCGTTGCCTTACGACGCTCAAGCTCGGCTTCGTTTTGCGCAACACGAATGATGCCCTCGGCCTTTTCCTGAGCTTCCATAACTAGTCTATCTCCATGACGCTTTGCATTTTCGGTAGCGGTTTGCAAAATTTGATTTGCTTGCTCATCGGCAGTGGCAAGAGTTGCTTCCCACTCTTTGCGATGCTCTTCCGCTTTCTCTTCCGCATCAGCTGCAGCTTGATACTGCGCGTCAAGTTCGTCTTTCCTTTTTTGTAGCATCTTCTTAACAGGCTTAAAAAGAAACTTTTTGAGTATAAGGAATAACAAAACGAGATTTATCAAAGAAATCAATATCTGCCATATATTGACAGAAATGACGTCTAAGGTTTGCATAAAACTTCTCCTTTTTAGCCTACT
>JAZRAN010000136.1:0-1896 GCA_045634605.1 Candidatus Stercoripulliclostridium sp.
ACTAATTATGTTAATGCCTAAAAGAGTTAAAAGAAGAAAGCAACAACGCGGTAGAATGACCGGTAAGGCTTTAAGAGGTAACAAGATCGCTTACGGCGAATACGGCCTCGTAGCAACCGAACCCGCATGGATTAAGTCCAATCAAATCGAAGCAGCCCGTGTTGCAATGACCAGATATATCAAGCGTGGCGGTCAAGTATGGGTAAACATCTTCCCCCACAAGCCCCTAACCAAGCACCCCGCTGAGGCTCGTATGGGTAGCGGTAAAGGCGCAGTAGAGTTTTGGGTAGCAGTAGTAAAACCCGGCAGAGTTATGTTTGAAATGGCCGGTGTTAGCGAAGAAGTAGCAAGAGAAGCACTTCGTCTCGCAGCAAACAAACTTCCCGTAAAGTGCAAGTTTGCTAAGAGAGCTGATCAAGTTGAAGAAGGCGGTGACAATTAATGAAAGCAAAGAATTATTTTGAAATGACAAATGAAGAATTAGTGCTTAAGATTAATGAATTAAAGACCGAACTCTTTAATCTTCGTTTCAAGCACGCAACCAACCAACTTTCCAACCCCATGGTTCTTGCAGATACCAAAAAAGACATTGCTAGAGCAAAGACCGTTCTTCGTCAAAGAGAACTAGGTATCGTAGAAGAACCCGTAAAGGCTGCAAAGAAATCTCGCGCAAAGAAGAACGCATAGGAGGATAACTTAAATGGAAGATAGAAATCTTAGAAAAACCAGAGTCGGCGTTGTTATTAGCGATAAGATGGACAAAACCTGTGTTATCGCCGTCGAACAAAAGGTAAAACATCCTTTGTATAAAAAGTACATTCTCCGCACCAAGAAACTCAAAGTTCACGATGAAAACAACGAGTGTGGTGTAGGCGACAAGATAGAAGTTATGGAAACTCGTCCCCTTTCAAAGGACAAGAATTGGAGACTTCTCAACATTATCGAGAAGGCTAAGTAGGAGGCAACATGATACAACCTGAATCCAGATTAAAAGTAGCAGATAATAGCGGCGCTAAAGAAATCAAATGCATCCGCGTTATGGGTGGCTCTTACGTAAGAAGTGGTAACATCGGTGACGTTATCATTGCATCCGTTAAGTCCGCAACCCCCGGTGGCGTTGTTAAGAAAGGCGACGTAGTAAAAGCCGTTATCGTTCGTACCCACAAGGGCATCAGACGTAAAGACGGTACTCACATTAAGTTCGATGATAATGCAGCGGTAATTATTGATAACCAAAATATGCCCCGCGGTTCACGTATCTTTGGACCTATCGCAAGAGAAATCAGAGAAGGCTATGCTAAGATAGTATCTCTTGCACCAGAAGTTCTTTAGGAGGCTGAATTATGACTAAATATAGCGTTAAAAAAGACGATTTCGTTATGATAATAGCTGGTAAAGACAAGGGTAAGACTGCTCAAATCCTTGCAGTTAACACCGAAGCTCACCGCGTTCTAGTAGAAGGTGATGGTCTTCTAACCGTTAACACCAAGGCAGTTAAAGCAAGAAAGGCTTCTGACCAAGGCGGTTTAATTAAGCAACCCGGTAGCGTTGATATTTCCGACGTAATGCCCATTTGCTCCGCTTGCAACAAGCCCACCCGCGTTGGATACCGTATGGAAGATGGCAAGAGAGTTCGTTACTGCAAGAAGTGTGGTGAAGTTCTAGTAACTAAGAAGCCCCAAAAGGCTAAGAAAGCCACCAAAGCAGCAGTTCGCAAGAAAGCAGTTAAGGCTGAAGAAGCTCCCGTAGAAACCGTAGCAGAATAATAGGAGGCATAATAAATGGCTAAAGAGATTAAAAAGGCTGCTGCAGTTAGAGAGATCAGCAGACTAGAAACCAAATATAAAGAAGAAGTTGTTCCCGCTCTTATGAAGACCTTTGGTTACAGCACCGTAA
>JAZRAN010000137.1:0-29294 GCA_045634605.1 Candidatus Stercoripulliclostridium sp.
TAGGTCGAGTTCTTTTTCGCCCAACAAGGACTCAAGAACTTCTTCTACGCTAAACTTAGGTCCGTTCAAATAGGTTAAGTCAACGTACAAGTTGGAGTTGTGCAAGTTGACTTGTACGAGTTTATAATCGTGGTTGCCGTCCACTCTTCTAATGGTAAGTTGTACTTCTATACCCCTATAATTCAAGAGCGGTAGGTTTACTAGTATTTCTACTACTACGCTTAATTGATGCTCACCGGTTACTTCCAATAGAATGCCAAGCGTGGTATCTAGCATACCTGCAAGAAGAGATGAGAGCAAGGAAGTAATAGGTTCTTTGTTAAGGTCGTAGCCGGGATATAACTTATCGGTTAAAACACCCATTAGGCCTTCGCCGGTAATAGCTTCGGAACCTAGGTCAAGATATAGGTTCAACGCAAAGCTTACGACGGGGTCGGTATGGTCGAAGTTTACGTAATCTTCCGCAATATACTCATGGATTACGTTGCCTTCTTCATCGAGCGTTTCGCCTTCAAGATATGCGTGCGCGGGAGCAACTAGTTTGTGGTCGGTTTCTATGGACTCAATTCTAATGCTTCCGTCCTTTTCGATATAATACTTATCTTCCTTCCAGCCATAGCTTAGAGCTGCGGTGAAGTCGGTGCATACGCCAAACGATAGACTAATCTTTCCGCCCTTCTTGTAATCGTGTACGTTGGGGTCGGTAGAAAGGTCAACTCTTTCATCACCTGCAAATTCATAGCCTTGGAAAGTAAGGTCGAACGCAAGCACGTGGTCGGGGCCTGCGATTCCAAGTTCGATTTCTATTTCGCCTATGGGTTCAACGTAACTGGAGAAGTCCATAGCTTCGCCACCAAGAGCGCGGAGTAAACCGAAGATAGCGGCAGAAGTAATGCTAATGATGAAACCTTCGGGACTTAATAACAAGTTGATGTATCCTGCAATGGGGGTTGCGCCTTGGGGTATGTTAAAGAGTTGGAAAGGCGCAAAGTTGGTTGCTTGGTATCCTGCAAAGCCTACGTTCTTGACTTCTTCTTCACCTTCTTGTCCGTAGTTGGGGTCGTTACCGCCTTCTACGTGTTCTACACCGAATGCGGGTAGTATATCTTGAGTTAGGAAGTTCCAAGCGTCTTCTATCTTAACTGCTTGCAAGTTAAAGCATTCCGCATTGATATACGCAGCTCTGTCTACATAGTAGAAAGATAGAACTTCTTTATACTTGGTTTCGCCGTCATAGACTATTTCTTTGTTTCTATCACGAAGGATGAAGGCAAAGTTGGTCTTATAGAACGTCATGTTCTCTAAGATTTCGCCAAAGTTGATGTTGCCTATGATTTCCAATCTATAATGTGTGGTTAGAGTGGAAAGTAGTTGGATAATGGGAGCAAGACCTAGTCCGCCGATGGTATCCATAATTCCGCCGGAGCCGAGCAAGCCGAGAGCGCCTGCAATGGTTTCGTCAAGGTTGAACTTGGTATTTTCATCACCGTCGATATCAAAGTCGATAGCTAGTTCAACGTATACGGACTCCAAGTTTGATGCTTCCGAGTAAGCGTCCTTATCAAAGCGTTCGGGGGCGATATTAACGTCGCCCATTTCATCGGAGCTATCTCTAAAGTCAACGTCTAGACCCATTAGGGCGAAACCTACGGTATAATTTGCGAGTTCCAGCGTGAGTCCAAGTAGCGCGTTTTCGTCTTCCGCTACAATGCCGTTTTCATCGGGATCGTTTGCCCAGAAATCGTTCATAAACGCAAGGTTTGCGATTAGACCGAGTTGTAATGCGAAGTTGTCGTTTACGATGTCCGCAACAAGTCCGCCTAGGTCGTCAACACCATCTATACCAAGGTCAAGTCCGCCTAGTACCGCAAATAGTACGGCGCCCATAATATCAATAATGAAACCTGTGCCGTTACCGAATATTAATCTTACGTAAGGAAGAAGTTCGCTAGAGTCGATTTCTTCGTTCAAAGCATACTTATTAAGGTATTCTTCGTCACTCATTTGTCCGTTTTGACGGAGTTCGGAAGTGCTTGCGTTTTGAACCAAGTCGTCGCCTTCATAAATTTCATCGTCTTCTATATCGTCTTTATCGTAGTAGTCTTTTAGACCTTCATTACCGAGTAGTCGCATAATGTGGTCCATAAACATTTCTACCTTGATTCTTTGTATGCCAAGTACACGTCCGTCGATATAAGCGGTGCCGTCCTTATAATATAATGATATATAATCCATTTCCGTAACGTCACGGGTAATGGTCGTGCCGGCTTGTTCGCTTGCAGCAACGTCAACGTATTGTCTGGTTACTTCAAATCCTACGCGAAGTAATAGCTCTGCTCTAACGAGTATCCAGTTGATATCACCGGTTGCAAGGAGCAACATTACGTCGTGCATGTTAAGGTTGAGCGCTAGTTCGACGTGTATTTCTTTGTCTTCTAGGCCATAGTTTTCTATTATTGCGCCAAAGTCAACGTCGGTAAAGAAGATTTCAAAGAGTTCTTTGAAGTCGATAGCCGTTTCCGGAGTGGTATCTTTTGCGCTAAACTTGCTCTTACCACTAAACGAAAGGGTGATGTTTTGTTCCGCCATTTCGTTGGGGTTGAACCAATAATAATCGTTATTGGGGTTGAGTAGACCGCCTTGCCAAGTACCATATTCGTCTACGGTACCGGTGTAGTAAGTATCGTCAGGGCTTACGGAAACGTTCAAGGAACCGATTTCGAGTTGAACTTCCACAAGGTCCGCAAGAGCGATGTTGACAAGTAGGAATGCGCTTCTATAACCGCTTTCTTCGTTTTCATCCTTGATTTTGCCTGCGCCCAATTCTATCATCAAGCTCGGGTCGTGTCCGCCAAGGAACTTGCTTAGGTCGATTGCGCCGTATTTATCGGGGTCTACTATTTCACCGTTTAGGTCGCGGATAACGCCGTGATACAAGTATTCGTAGTTGATTTGACTTATTTCGCCGTTTGCCAGCATTTCGTCTAGTTCTGCCTTGCGGAGAGCGGTTAAGCCCTTCTTCAAGTTAGCGTATTGTTCTTCGCTGTATACGCCGTCACGAGCCTTAATGCTTGCGTACAAGGTTTCTACGGGGGTTAGGTCGGCAGCAACGAGCGCAAGAGTTTCTTCGGTAATGGTCGGGAAGAATTGTCCTGCTCTTGCCCCAATCATATCCTTATATTGTACCAAGAACGCATCGAACAAAGTATCCATTTGCTCGGCGGTCATATTACCTACGGCATAATTTTCGTTTAGAGTTGCTAGGAAGTTCTTCCAAGCGGTATCTATGCTATTGTAGTCCGCTACCGCTAGAGCGCCGTCGTTGTAGTGTTTTGCAATAGCCGTTCTATATTGCTCTACCAAGCCGTGCATTGCATAGTAGTATTCTTGGCTGGAATATACGCCGGTATTTGCGTAGGTGGAAATCTTGGATTCGTCTATTTCTATTTCAAACGCATTGTCACTAGAGAGCAAGCTGTTTGCAAGAGAATAAATAGCCGCCGCAGGAGCAACGATTGCTACGGGAGCGCCGTTAGGAATACCGAATCCATCGGGGTCTGCGGTAATTGCGAATATGATTGCGGACGCCGTCATAATGGAAGGAGCAACTTTGCCTTCTGCGTTTCTCGGTAGTACCAAGCCGTTGTTGGTAGAGTTGAGAGCAACGGGGCTAATCGTTTCTTCCTTGCCGGTCATAACTTCTGCAAAGTTATCAAGATATTCGGTAAATGCGTTAAAGTTATTGATGCGGATGACGTCGTTAATTTCCAATACGTCGCCGAATACCTTAGTTAAGTCTGCTACGACGTTAAGGTCGATTTCTCCGTTGTCTAGTTCTTCGCCCATTAGGCTTACCCACATAACGTCCTTAGCGCCGGGCTTGGTTCCAAACGCGATGGTTGCCTTTAGGTTTGCTATGTTAGAAATATCAAGTATTACTTCGACGTTGTAGTAAAGCGTACCGCCAAACGTAGCTTCGCCGTTTGCTACGTTACCTATGACTTCTATGAGTAGAGCAAAGTTGAGAAGTTTTTGATATTCAATATTGCTTCTTACTTCTTCGTAATAGATTTCTGCAAGTTCCGCATCGTCAAGATCTGCGTATTCAGGCTTGAGAGATGCTTCACGAATCCATTGTAGCATTGCTTTTTCTGCATTTTGGTCAAGGATAACCTTTAGTTCGCTAAGAATATTGGTAAGAGAAGTCAAATTACCTACCGCGCCGGTATCGGGGTCGATAACGCCTTCGGGAGAAGTAATTTCGAACTTTGCTACACCGCCAAGATTGATACCTATGGTATCAAGAGTTTCGATTGCGTCGTACTTGGACTTTTCTTCTTCGCTTAGTTCTACCATCTTATCCATCAAGATAGCAAGATGATTTACGGATGCTCCGAGTTCAACGAAGTTGCCATCGTTGGGGGTTGCCGTTCCGGGAGCGTCTTCGCCATCCAAACCTACGTCGCGTAGCTTGAGAGCAAGGAGTATTTCTAGGGGGCTTGCGTTAAGGCCTACTTCTACTCCCAAGTCAAGGCTCTTTAGGTATTCTTCTATGTTAAGACCAAGAACGTTTAGTACGCCGACCAAGAATCCCTTGGTTATATTTACGGACAAACCGTAACCTGCAAGAGAAAGGTCAATATAGAACTTAACTGCGTCGACAGCTTCGGGGTTGTCGCTACCGCCGTTCATACCAACGTTTCCGATTTCTTCCGCAGGAGTACCGCTCATAGCGCCAAGAAGGCCTGCTATAAGCTCGTTTGCGCCGGGAATATAGATGTATTCTAGGTTAGCAATAAAGGTTTCGATATGAGCGTAAATATCGCCTTCTACGTAATAGATTTCCATTACGGGACGGAGAGCTCTTTCTCCGTTTGCATCATAATAATCGTCGCTCGTCGGGTCGCCCGATGCGTAAGTAGAAAGGGTGATAGCAACGCCGGTTTGTTCCAGTTTAGCAAAATCAAATCCGTTATTAAGGATTCCTATAATTTCTTCCAAGTTGATATTAGCATTCATTTGGAAGAATAGAGCTTCGTCGACAAGACCCAAGAACTCGATGAGCATATTGAGTTCCATATCGCCTAGAAGACCGCTCAACGCAGGAGATAGGTCGATAGTATTTCTATCGCTGTTTTCTACGACTTCACTGTTGATGTATGCAAAACCGCCAAGTTCAAGATATACGTTAGAAGGCATACCTTGGGAAGTAAGGTAGAAGTCTTCGCCTTCGGGCAAACTTATTAGGAATTCCGCGCTATCAAGTTCCTCTCCGTCGAGAGCAATCTTAAATTTACTGAGTCCTAGGTCAAGGTTGAATATTTCTATACCGGTAGAAACGCCCATCTTAACTCCGCCTTCGTCAAGGCCGATTTCGATAGAAGTATCTTGGATAGCAATGGGTAGTCCGCCAGAAATGAATAGTCCAAGTAGACCTGCGATAGCGTCTTTAGTAAGGTTAATAGCTATCTTGTCGGAATCAAGAACTACTTGTAGAGCAATTGCTTCGGGGTTAGATGCGTCTGCAAATTCTTCCACTCTGTTCAAGTGTAGTAGGTTTGCGGGAGCTTCGTCCTTGTCTGCTTCCGCAGAGCCGGTTAGAGCGCCTATATCTTCTATTAGACTTGCAACGTCGTTAATTCCTATGTTGGGAATACCGAAGAAACTTAGGTCAAGATAAAGGTTGCCGTCAAGTAGATATATGCCTAAAATATCGCCTGCCGTACCTTCAACTTTGCGGTCGTACATTCTAATCTTTAGCTCACTGCCGGAAAGGATGGTGTTGATGGGGTCTGCGCTTTCGCTACCGTCAAGTTTAATGATACCGCCAAGAGAAATCTTACCTACGATTTCAAAACCGAGCTCTATGTTAAGCTTAGAAGTATCAATCATCAAGCCTAGTCCGTCGATGATGCCAGAAAGCATTCCGTTAAGGTATTCGTTGGTATATTGCTCGATAGGCTCCATTACTTGGTTGCCGTCTTCATCATAGATGAAATTACCATTTTCATCAAGAACGGGTTGTTCTTGTACGGTAAAGTCAAAGTAACCGCCCAGGTGTAGACCTACGGTTAGCTTGTCTAGGAATTCGGGAATGGTTACGAAAGATTGAATATAATCGTCTTCTTCTATGTCTTGATATAGGTTGACCTTGCCCGCTCTCAACGCGATGTCTTTTAAGATATCAATTTCAAATGAAATTGCTTCTATCGTTTGGTCGCCGTCGTCAAGGAGTGAGAAGTATATTCTTAGATATCCGTTTTCCGGGAAGATGGTATTCTTGCCGTTTTCATCCGTGCCAAAATCGAAGTCCAGCGCTTTGATTTGTACGAAAGCGTTTACGTTAGGCATCGTGATATCAACGGGGTTACCAAACTCGTCTACGGGAGCGAGTAGCATCGTGAGCAAGCTTGAAAGCACTCCGGTTGCAACGTATACGGTTATGGTGCTCTTTATAGCGTCTATTTCTACTTCGCTTAGCGCCATACCGACTATTTGTAGGATATCAAGACCGCCGCCTTCGGTGGTTTCGCCTTCGGTTACTTCGCCTTCGGTTACTTCGCCTTCGTTCAATGCGTTAAAGAGCGCCATACCGATTTCTTCTCCGCCGATTAGTACGCCGGATGCAAGGTATTCGCTCATAACGAGATATTGATATACGCCAAGTTTTACGTTAGATAGGAAGTTGGGGTCGGAAGTATCGATGGTAATGGAGTTTTGTAGACCGCTACCTTCGTTTACGAGTAGTCCGCTAACAATGTCGGCAATATTGATACCGCCAAGGGTTGAGCCTAGTCCCAGGTTTTCATACTTCAAGCGCGGGAGTTTGCCAAGAGATGCAAATCCCATATTCTTCATACATTCAAGGTCGATATAAAGCGTATCTTCTATGCCGGAGTAGATAATTCTAATGAAGGGGTCGCCGTTGTTTGCGTTATAGATAGTTACCTTAAGTTCGGTTTGTCTTAGGTCGATAATATCTACGTTGCCTTCTACTTTATAAGCAATAGTGGTGCTTGCGGTATATTCTACGCCGATAGAAAGAAGTAGGTTATCTACGAATACGCCGATTAGACCGCTTAGGTCAAGACCGGTATCGGTGGTTTCGTTTGCGCCGAGAGATACGTCGCCTTGTAGGATTACGTTATAGTTGCGGTTTGCGTACAAGTAATCGCCGTTTTCCGTCTTGAAGATAGAAAGGTTTACGTACTTGCTACGTTCTTCCGCGGTATCTACCATAGAGTAGTTTTCCCAATCGGGCTCTTTCATATAGGTCAAGGAATCCAGACCTATGCCAAGACGGAAGCTGTCGGAAACGTCTACTACTAAACCGAAGGTGTTAAGCGGATCTTTTTGGTTAAAGTGTAGGTTTACGTTGAGTTCTTCGCCAAGGTTTCCGTTAATAGGCGTCAACAATCCTACGATTTCGGAAAGTTTTTCGTTGTCTAGGTTGAGCTCAATATCCCAATGGTTGGGTATGGGGTTGCCCTTAGCGTCGGTTTGAACGGTGCCGTCGGGGTTGTATAGATGTTCTTTAATGCCGGGGAGATTAAAGCTTTCTACGACTATGGTTAGTAGCGCCATAACGTCGATAGACTCTGCGGGTTCTTCGGGAGCCACTTCTTCGCCGTCGTTAAACAAACCGCCGAACAAGCTGTTGGACGCTTGGACGGGAACTGCGGGTTTTACGTAGTTGGGGTCTAGGTAAGGAGTCAAACTGCCCAATACACCGCCCAGTAGCGAGTTGATATCAAAGCCTTGTAGAACTATGTTGGGTAGGACTTGTCCGCTGTAAACCTTTAATTCTTCGAAGTTTATGTACAAATTCTTGTCCGCAAGGAAGATTCTCATTAGCGGAGTTTCGTTAAAGTCTATTGTGATTTCCGCTTGCGTTCTTGCGCCGTCAAAGAAGTCGAGAGCGAGTTTTACGTCAAGACCAAGTTCGTAACGAGCCGCATAGGGAAGATTGATGGGCATATCGCCTAGCGCGCCAAGATTGATGTCAAACGCTTCGCCGAGAACGCGGTTAATGGTCAATCCGCCGTTTTCGTCGTTTTCAAAGTACATATTTAGTCCAAGACCTAGGTTACCGATACCGCCTTCTTGATAAGTATCTTTACGGCCTTGTTCGTTTAGTCCCAAGCCACCGAAGTTAATATCAAGTTTGGTGTTTGAGCCATAAAGGAACGGCTTTAACTTAATGTCTACGGAATATTCTTCTACGCGTTCGTTGGACGCCATATCGGACGGATAAACGTCCATATACTTTTCGCGAGTTTCGTTAACGTCGTTAGCCGTATCAATCTTGATGTTAACGCCCTTCATTACGTAAGCGTCTTCTTGTACGATTAGACCGTCGTTATCGGTCTTGGTGATGGTTTCAAGTTCGGTCATTGCGCCAAGGTAAGCCTTCATCTTGGGCCAATCTTTGTCGCCGAGTTGCTTGAAGTTGAATCCTGCAAATTGTAGTAGCAAGGGGTCAAGGTCGGGGAAAGAACCGCCTACGAAAGTACCTATCAAGTCCCAAATACCGCCAAAGCTTATGTTCAAGCCGGGCATTACGATAGAAAGGTCCAGACCGGAACCGCTCATCATATTGAGCAAGTTGTTGAGTTTTAGTTCAAATTGAATATCTTTGTTGGCGTATACGCCTTCTTCTATTTGATTATATTGCGTCAATTGTCCGTTCATTTCGAACAAAATAGTTCCTACAAGACCTATGACGCCCAGGTCGTCCAACATCGGCATGCCGGTTTGACCGCCCGCCATAATCGCCGCGAGAATTCTATTTACGTCTATGCCCATATCCGAAACCATTCCGTACAACATACCGCCCACTTCGGTCATGTTGAGTTCCGGCATATAATACTTTTGAGTGCCCACAACCACGTAAGTATAACCGGACGCATAATAGATTGCCAAAACAGGCAAATTATTTGCGTTTCTAACTTGGAAATAAAGTTCGCTCTTGTTGTTGTCTTCCAAGTGGAAGTTACCCTTTAGGTCGACCGTAAACGCCGACGATTTATCGTACTTCTCCTTGCTATCCAACCAGAAATGCTCAAAGTTATATTCCATCGTTAAATCGACGATGAACCATTCGGGATCGTCGGGGCTTGCGTAGACACCGGTATAGTTGTCTACCGCGTCTTTAACGTGCTCTTTGAGTTTGTCGGCTTTTGCCTTTTGTACCAACGTTACTTCTTTGTCGATGGTGGTTTCTCCGCCGACGATAACGTTGTCGTCGCCCGCAAAGTCGTCTTCGGGACGGGGCGAACAAGCGAATAGTGCTACGACTAGCGCTGCAAGCACTACTAGTAGCAAAATTTTGTGGGTGAGATTGCGTTTCATTGTTTTTCTCCTTGTGGGTTTCGGGAGTGGCATATTTTTGCGTATTCACGCGTGTTATAAAATACAAAAAGGCAAGGAATCCTGCTTCCCTGCTCTGCCGATATTGTACTAAAACCCGCCTAAAAAGTCAACCCCCTATTTATAATATAAATATGCGCGTTTTTAATGTCGTTCACAAAGCCTTCACTTTACGCACACAATCGCACACTATAAATTGTGGTTTTTGCCACGATTGACCACAATATATAGTCCCCTTTGTTACTCAGTGGAACCCATTGCAAGAAAACTGAATTTTTTGTGAACCTATATGCGCGCCTAAGATTTTACTATAATTTTACCCGCCAGTCGCGTTCGCGCACAATATGCGTAACAAAAAAAGACGGACCTTCGTCCGCCTTCTTGCAAAATCAGTTCGTTTTTAATGAGCGATTAAATCAAAATGTCATCCATAAACTTTTGGATTTTTTCGATGATAAACGCCTTCATATCGATGGAATCATCTTCAATCAAGGGAGTCAAATCCATACCGTATGAAACGTGCTCCGCTACGTCTACGCCGTGGGATGCGCTAAACGTTGCGTTACCCGCTCTGCGACCTATCGCTGCGGTACAATATTCTTTTCCGCCTGCTATTTGGCTTTCGTATACGTCCAAAACGTCACGCATAAGTTGTTCGTAACCGGTAAGGTCAAAGAATACTTTTTCTTTGTCGTCCAACCAATCCAGGCAACGCCATACTTCGCAACCATAAAGTTTCTTGGGGCGAGCTTCTTTGGGTAGCTCACGAAGAGCCTTTACGCAGTTAACCGCAACGCCAACGTGAGTGGGATGCTTGTCTGCAAGGTTGTGGATGTACATCGTTTCGGGCTTGTAGTTAAGGATGATTTCCTTGATGTCATCCTTGGGGGAAGGGTTAGCGCGGTCCTTTAATTCTGCGCTAGTGTAGTTGAGCATTAGGAGCGCAGAGTAGTCGCCTATTTCCGCCGCTTTAATTTGCTCGAGCCTTCTAACCTTCTTCATATCGTCGTCGGTCATGGTCGCAAACTTACCGCTTCTGGGGCTTCCGCTACCGTCCGCGCAAACAACGCCTACAACGCCATAACGTTCACTTTGGTATCCCTTAATGATTGCTTGGGGACACATAATCTCTATATCGTCTTGGTGAGCCGCAACTACCAATTCGGTATAAATTTGCTTTTTACCGCATACTACTTCTGCATTTTTGTTAAGTTGCATGAGAGTTCTCCTATATGTAATTTTTTGATTTTCGTTTTATAAACCTGCCGCAGTAAAGCTTTGTCCAAGCCTTCTGCTCATCTCGTCGGGGAGCACTATTTCCAAATCGGAACCTTCGTTTTTAATGATTTCTCTTGCTCTTTCCAGTAGCGTTTCTCCACCCTTGCCACTAGCTACTCTGCCTAGGAAAATAGCCTTCTTGATTTGATACAAACAGCCAAACCAAAGGAGCGTGTAACCAAAGTAATCGCCCATGCGTTCATACAATTCGATTGCTCTTTCATCGCCATCGTTTGCAAGCGCCTGTACAACCTTGAGCTTTTCCGCAGGACTCAAATTCTCATCAAGTTCTATGCCCGCTTCCGGCGCAAGTTTGATGACTGCGTCTTGGGAGTGATACATTACGCCAACGCCGGAGTCGCCACTCCACTCGTCGATAGCGCTTTCTTCGTTTGCATCAACGGGCACGAAAGCAAGCTCGTTCAAGCATCCGCGTATTCTCATATCTTTGTCTACGTATCCCGCGGCAAGAGAAGTACCCATTGCTATTCCCAAAATTTCTCCGCCTTCGGTAAAGGCTCCCGCGAGCGCCGCAACGTCGCCGTCGTTAGCCACTTTTACCGGGCAACCATACTTCTTGGAAAGATTGGTATAAATGGGGCGAACAAACTCTGCTTGTTCCTTTTTGGATACCTTTCTAAACAAACTGGATACCCTAACTTCGTTATCTACGACTATGCCGGCAGTAGAAACGCCAAGCGCATCCACTCTTCCGCCAAGAGCATTAAGAGCGTTGTCAATGGAATCGATAATGCCTTCAAGGTGATAATTGGGGTCGCTGTTTAGCTTTGGGAACCATACGGTTTCCTTTTCATAAACAACCTTGCCGTCTATACACGCGGTAACCTTCCTATCGCTTCCGCCCGCATCAAAACCGATTCTATACCCCTTTGCATTAGCGCCGGAAGGCGTAGCCTTGCACGCGCTTTCCGGGAGTTCTTCCTTGCTTACCGCAACAAACTCCATAGGGCGCAAATATACGTCTTTCATAAACTCGTAATCAAAGGCTCTTTCTCCGCCCGTTGAGTAAGCTTTTCTCAAGCCGTCTATTACGCTTTCTCCGCCGTACAAATAAAATTTGTAACCGCCGTAAGCCCATATCATAGTCTTGACGAGTTTCTTTGCGTAACGCAAGTTTTCTCCTTCATTTCCGTTTGCGTACAGATAGGTTTCATAGCGTTCATACTCGCCTTCTCCCCTTTCTAAAACCAAAACGAAGGGCTTGGCGCCTTCTTTCTTTGCGCCTTCAATAAAGTCCTTTTGATAAAGATACATCGGGTAATAATTCTTATCTAGCATAATTTTCTCCTATTTAATGGACCAAATTTCTTCGTGTACAAGTTCTTCGCCGGGCAATACGTTTTTAAGGGGCGAAAGGGTTTCTACTTCGTGGATGTATTGGTTAGTGTAAGTTTCCATATTAGAGCAAAAATCGGGATATTCGTTTGCCTTTGCCGTTACTTCCACTTCTTTTATGAAGGTTGTGTTGCCATAAGTGTATTCCGTGCGGATGGGATTTAGGTACGTTCCTACCTTAAAGGGTCCCTTGCAAACGGGGTTGCTGTTTAGCACCAATTTATCGTTGTAAAGTTCAAAGCGCTCGTCTTTTATGTCGTTATAATGCCATATAACGAGATTGCGATTTGCAAGATAGCCGGTATCTTCCGTCGATAGCGGTACTACGAGCTTAGCGCCACACTTCATAACGGTAAGAGCCCACAAGCAAAGGGTTTTTTCTTCGCTAGCAATATTTTTAAGGCTCATTTTTACGGAAACCTTACCTTCTTCCAAGAAGGTAATATCCAGTACGGGTTGCACTCCGCGTTCCGTCCACGCGGGGGGAGTAAAGACTGCGCCGTTTTCTTTAAGTTCATAGTTAACGGGGTTGCAGTCGGGATAATACGTGGTTTCGTCTTCGGGAGAAATCCAAATTCTATGTCCGCCGTAAATGTGCCACGTCTTGCCTTCGCCATACTCTGCGGAAACGTCCTTATTGACGTTATCGTCAACGTCTTCATACATAAGAGATTCTTCCCCTACTTTGCCCATTTTGATGATTCTCGGGCCTACGTCAAGGGTTACGGCAAGATAAATCTTGCCATCGCTAAGTTCTAACGTTCTTCCTAAAAAACAACTGCCTATTTTACTTTCCATCACTAACTCCTAGTATAATGAATATAAATTTTTGTTAGTCCGCCTGCGCTCGTTTCGGAAACACAACCTATGGTTACGTTTTCTACGCGGATAGCTTTTTGTATAAGCGCTACGATTGCGCTTACGTCCCTATTCTTGCCCTTGAAGTATTCTTCGTCTATGACGAGTTCTGCCCAAACTTCGCCTTGACCGCCTAAACAATCAAACAAATAGGTTTCTACGTAGTAATTGATTTCGCCATCCGTATTGATGACGCTATCGTAAGTTTCGGATATCTTAATTTGATATGCGTAAAGTGAGTCTTCCAAATTTACTTCCGGGAATCTACCATAGGTAGTACGGCTATCACTCGCCGTTTCTTTACCCATTGCAAAGTAGTCTTTGTTGAGCACTTCTAGTTTTTGGTCGTCGGAAACAACTTTCTTGGCGCCCCAAGTTGCGTCTATTACGTACCAGCCGTCTTCCAAGAGCGCCATATTCCAAGCGTGAGCAACTCCGCTTGCATAACCTACCACCTTGAAGTTCGCTATGCCTTCCGCGCCTGCCATTAGGCAGAATGCCTTAGCGATACCATCGCACACTGCGACGTGGTCGAAGAATACGCCTTCCAAATAGAACGCATTATACGCCTTTGCATTTTCTAGCGTTCCCTTTTCCGCCATATCCGCAATCTTATAATCGTAAACTACGTTTACGGAAAGCCACTCGTATATTGCTAGCGCCCTTTCGTTAACGCTCATATCGTCGCTTATAATCTCGCAAAGTATTCTACGAACTTCGTTCCATACTTCTTCCGCCCTGCTTCCCGCTACGGGTACGGGCTTATAACCCATTTCTACCGCTAGGTAGAGTTGGTTGGTTGTTGCAACTTCCATAGTTCTGCCCAAAGAATCAATGGGTAAAGCGCTTCCGTTTCCGCGCGGAGTAGATGCGTAGTGCGTAATGGACGGGGCTTCCGCAAAAATGAACTCATCGTCCGCGCCACTTTGATATTCCGTAGAAATTGTCGGTGATTCTTGCGAGTTAATCTTTATAACTATTCTCGTTTCGCCACCGCCCAGAGTTGCGTGAGTGACGTCTATTCCCATAGAAATGCTTTCTACGTAAGTGTTGATAGCAGAGTCAAACAACTTGATAGCGTCAATTTCCGCCGCATTGGTTTCGCTAGTATCTATGTTATCCTTTATAGGATAAATCTTCCTATCAAGGTCGCTAGTTCCAAAGGGAACGAACAAGTTTAGTTCATAATCGTAGTTTTCCAGAGCGCTTGCAAGAGAAGACGGACGGAATACGAATAGATAGTTGAGCAACCTTCCGTATTCTTCCATATTTGCAATATATCGATTCATTCCGGGTAGAATTTCATCAAAGTATTCGATACCGGCATTGATGTTTCCATCGTATTCATACCAATCGCTTTCCGAATCGTATTTAGAGCCGGTAATCTTTACGGAATAACTATAATGCATCATCGTATCGTTAGGATTACGTTCCTTGCCGATTACGTTATCAATAATGTAGTTAGGTATGCGTAACGTATTAGCGCCTATGTATCCGCTTGCTCCGGTTAGTTTAAGGGTGCTTTCGCTGCTTTCTATTTCAACACCATAATTTTCTTCAATTTTATTGAAGAATTCTTCTCCAAGCTTGATTTCTACTTGATAATCTTGCTCGTAGGGAAGAACGTCCCAAATCATAGTCGAGAACAATTCGCCGTCTACTACGCTACCATCAAAGTATACTCCGGTTAGGTCGTTTACGGGAGCTTTTTCTCCAACGAATACTTCACGCGTTTGCGAGAATACGCCACTCGGATAACCCTTGATTACCGCTTCGCCTTTTATCTTATAATTGCCGGGTTCTTTGAATTCATATTCAAAGTCGGGTTGATTGCGGTTAGGTGACGGAGCCTTGGAAATTTCCACTTCTTCTCCGCCGGGAGTAGTAACCGTCCAAATAAAGAATTCCGGCGGATACATATTATCGCCATAGGTAGCCTTCATCTTTAGGACGTTGCCCACTTGCAAATCGTTCAAGTTTTCGTTCCATATATCCGCGTTAAAAGACGTGAGCGGGGTATAAATCTTGATGATATCGCTAACGAAAGGCTCGGTCGTTTCAAACGTGTTGGAAAGAATTGCTCTAATGGTATATTCGCCAGGAGAAAGCATAGAAGGAATATAGGTTAATACCTTGCTGTCCTTGACGCCTTCTTCTTGTATGCGAGTACTATTGATATACCAAAGTATGTCGGGGTTGGGGTCGGTCAAAGGGTCTAATTGGCTCAAAACAAAACTTATGCCTTCCGCTTGACCGGAAATTTGTTTTAGCGTAGACTCGGGAGAAACAAGGTCGAGTCTATATCCCGTAGTCATACTAGTATGAACTACGTTGATGGTAACGTGGCTTTCTACCTGTACGTCGAACGCTCCGGTTTTTGGCGTTTGTACCCAAATTGAGCATTGACCTACGCTAACTGGAGTAACGTGGCCGGTAGAATCTACGGTTGCTATATTCTTGTTTAGGGACGTATATATCAAATTTCTTCCCGTCGTTGCGTGCGCCGGGGTAAAAATAGGTTCCAAATCTACGCCTGCGCCGGCTACGTTAATATTAACGATAGAAGGATTAAACGTTATTTTTTGAACTTCTACGACTTCTATGGTAACCTTAACTTCCAACGTTACGTCACTATTTTCCGCGCTAATAATGCGAACGATTATGTCGATATTGTTACCATCTTCATCTTGTTTTAGTTTATGCGCTTGGAGAACGCCGTCCGCGCTGACGTCCAAAAATTCCCTATCGGTGTTGTCTTTTAGGCGATAATACACCTTTTGAGACGCCGTGTCTACGGGATAAACCAAAGGTTTAAGTTGATAGGAACTCGGTTCGCCTTCGGGCGCAAGGAAAACGTGAGTGTCTTCTATTTGAATACGCTCTGCCGAACCTTCCTTTCTTTCTGTCGGCGTACAGCCGAACAGCGCTACGGCAACAAGCACCGCAACCAAAGTTAGAATAATTAACGTCAAACGGGATTTAGTCTTCATAGTACTCCGTCCGTGTGCTATATTACGCGAGCGCGGACTCACGCATACACATTAAAATAATACTATAATCACGCGCGCCTTGTCAATAGGAAATTTCTTAACTTTGCGTTATTGCGCACGGTCCACAATATTTTAGGCGTAAATGACAAAAAATATTGAAACTTTTGCTCCTTCGTGATATAATGACTTTGTATGCAAAAATATCAAGTTCCCGAATTAAAAGAACCGCTTAGCGTTCAAGAATCAAAATGCAAAGAAGCCACGTCCCTGTCTTTCGTTGGGGATGCGGTACACACCCTTGCAGTAAGACAACGCTTGATGGAAAACCGCGATGCAAAAACCGGTCTTCTGCACCGCCTTGCATCCAAAGAAGTTAATGCAGAAGCGCAATCTCACGCCCTAAAGCGCATAGAAAACGTGCTTACGGAAGATGAAACGGACGTATACAAAAGGTGTCGCAACGCAAAGCAAACGACAATGGCAAAACACGCCAGCGCGGTTGATTACAAGATTGCGTCGGGGTTCGAAGGGCTACTCGGATTCCTTTACCTTTCCGGCCAATCCGAGCGCATTGCGGAACTTTTAAATCTCGCTTATAACACCGAAGAATAGGATTCCAAAAAATTATAATTGGTATCCTAAAATATAAAACTTAACAAAGGACGATTATGATAATAGAAGGCAAAAACGCTGTTTACGAAGCGCTAAACTCCAACACCACGATAGAGAAACTCTCCATAGAAAAGGGTAACTTTGCAAAAGACCTAAACCGCATTATAGCTCTTGCTCGAGACAAGGGTATCAAGGTCGTTTTCGAAAAACCCGAAACTCTAGAAAAGCTCTCCCCTTCCGGTAGACATCAAGGCGTTATCGCAGTTACCACCGAGTACTCCTACTACGACCTAGACGAAGTCGTAGAAGAGTGCAAAGAAAGGGGCGAAGAAATGCTCTTTATCATCCTTGACGGAGTAGAAGACCCCCACAATCTAGGCGCGGTAATAAGAGTTGCCGACTGCGCGGGCGCTACCGGCGTCATCGTACCCAAACATCGCGGAGTAGGCGTTACCGACACCGTCGTAAAAGTTTCCGCCGGAGCAAGCGCTCACGTAAAGGTTATCAAGGTTACCAACGTCAACGACGCCATCCGCTACCTAAAAGACAACGGCGTTTTCGTTTTTGCCGCTGATATGGACGGCGAAGATATATACAGAACAAACCTTACCGGCAACGTTGCTCTCGTCATAGGCGGAGAAGGTTGCGGAGTACATACGCTAACGAGAAAACTTTCCGACGGCATCATTTCTCTTCCGCTTTACGGAAAAGTCAACTCACTAAACGCTTCCGTTGCAACGGGCATCGTTGTTTACGAAGCACTAAGACAAAGAAGGGGGAAATAATATGGATAAAAAGACACTAACGCACGACACGGCGCTAGCCCTATGCGACGACGAATTGGTTGCCCTATCCAAAGAAGGCAATGAAATCGCGACTTCTACGCTACTCACAAGACACAAGGGCTTGATTTCCAAGGTTTCTCGCAAATATTTCATAAACAGGGGCGTAGACCAAGACGACCTTATCCAAGAAGCCACTCTTGCTTTCATCAAAGCAATCCACTCACACTCACCGGAAAAGGGCTCGCAATTCAGCACCTTCGCATATCAATGTATGGAAAATAGGCTAAGAGATATAGTGCGCTCCTATCACTCCATCAATAACGAAGGCTTTAACTCCACTCTTTCCATAACCGAGCTTGACGGCAAAGAGTCGGAAAGAATACCTAGCGGACACGCAGTCGACCCGCTTGCGCAAGCCATCCGCAATGAAACGATAGAAAAAATTTATAGGATTGCAAAGGAAAAGCTCCCAAAAAAACAATACGACGTACTTATGCTTTTCTTTGAAGGCTACTCCTATACGGAAATACAACAACAACTAAATCTTGATAACACCAAACAAGTCGATAACGCGCTTTCAACCGCAAAACGCACGCTACGCAAACTACTAGATATATAACGGAGCAAATATGAAATTAGGAATTTTAGGACTACCCAACGTAGGCAAAAGCACACTTTTTAATGCCCTTACCGCAAACAAAGCGGAAGCCGCAAACTACCCCTTTTGTACGATAGAGCCAAACGTAGGCATCGTACAAGTCCCCGATGAAAGACTACCCCGTCTTGCATCCTTATACAACTGCAAAAAGATAGTTTATACGACTATGGAATTCGTAGACATAGCCGGTCTTGTTAAGGGCGCATCAAAGGGCGAAGGGCTAGGCAACAAGTTCCTTTCTCACGTACGTGAAGCCGATGCTCTCATACACGTAGTAAGATGTTTCGAGAACGAAAACATCACCCACGTTGACGGTAGCGTTTCTCCGCTCCGCGACATAGAAACCATAGATTTGGAACTCATACTTGCCGACTTGGATACCCTTACTCGCCGTATTGATAGAACCAAGGCGACGATGAAAGGTGGTGACAAAAAGCTTATGCCGGAACTGGAAGTACAACAAAAGCTCTACTCCGCGCTTGAGCAAGGTCTTCCCGCAAGGAGCGTAAAACTCACCAAAGAAGAGCAAGAAATTGCAGACGCGCTATTCCTTCTCACGACCAAAAAAGTTATATATTGCGCCAACGTTGCAGAAGGCGACGACCTAGACAACGATATGGTAAAAGCAGTAAAGGCTCACGCCGAAAAAGAAGGTAGCGAAGTCATCGTTCTTTGCGCTCAAGTAGAAAGCGAGCTCGCCGTCCTTTCTCCGGAAGAAAAGGAAATCTTTATGGAAGAGTTGGGCGTAACTTGCTCAGGCCTAGAACAACTCATCAAATCCAGTTACAAACTCCTTGGACTAATGAGTTTCCTTACCGCAGGCGAAAAAGAAACTCGCGCATGGACCATAAAAATCGGCTCCAAAGCGCCCCAAGCCGCAGGCAAAATCCACAGCGATTTTGAACGTGGATTCATTAGGGCGGAAATCGTTGATTACGAAACTCTTATGGAGTGCGGTTCCTTTAACGTAGCAAAGGAACGCGGAAAGGTAAGAAGCGAAGGTAAGGAATACGTAATGCAAGAAGGCGACGTCGTTCTCTTCCGCTTTAACGTATAATCGGCAAAGTTGGTCTATTTTGACGAAAAGAGCGAGTTTTCGCTCTTTTTTTGTTTTTAACAAAACGTCTTTGTCCAAACAAAAATTCTTTCCACAATTTAGAGCGCATTTTTTCATATTAGTACTTGAAATTCACGCGCGAGTGATATATAATAGTTACAAGTATACCCGCGTGTATGCGTTATGCGTATGCGTAAGTTAAGGAGAACGATATGGCACAAGCACCGCTAACCACGTCAAAAATGTTTACAGCCAGTTGGACCGAACGCGACGAAGCCGTTTTGGTCGAACTTCTCAAACGCAAAATCAAGGAACTCAAGTACGATATGAAAGAGTGCGACTCTCCGTACGCAAAAGCTAAACTTCGTAGCAAGCGCGAAGAGTATAAAAAGCTTCTTGATAAAGTAGAACGTAGCGACTACGACCCTAACATTTTGGCAGCTGAACTAAAAACCCACAGCCAATATAACGCGGTTGAACGTAGCAAAAAGGAAAAGAAACTCGGCAGATATGCGGACGCATACTCCGACGTCAACTTCGACTTTGAGTCTTACTTCAATAAAACTCGTTATTTCGGCGCAGCAGCTCCCATCATCTCTATCGTTTTGATTTTGGTCTTCTTGGTAGTTGCTCTCCTTCCCATGTTCCCCATAAGCACCGCCGACTTGGAAATGTTTGACTCCTATCTCGCTTTTGGCGATATGAGAATGTCACTTTCTTCCGTTGCTTACATAAAACTTGGTGAAAACGAAATGGACTTCCAAGTTGCAAATAACGGCAAGTGGCCAAAAGGCACTTGGGCGCATGAAGAAGAAAGGCTCGCCGAAGGCGAAGTTTACCTTGACTCCAACTACGACACTCCCGCAATGGTATGGCTATACAAAGACCTAGGTATGACGTCAATCGACATCACCACCCTTGACCTTGTTAAAGCGCTATTCCGTACCCCCATGTTTAGCGAACAACGTCTTGACTCCGTAGAAGATATGGAATTTATGGAACAAGGCGACCAAGCAAGCGGATGGTACTATATTCGCTTTATGCTCAACCGCGCGGATGACATCAAGATAGAAAAGGGCGAAGACGGCAACTACGATAGCGTAAAAATCATCAAGCACGTTGCCACTTACGGCACTATCATATTCTTCATCGCAACTATTCTCCTTTGCGTTGTAGAAATTTTGATGAATATCGGCAGACTATTTAGTTATACTTCTAGACGTATCCACGTCATACCGCTACTAATTCTCATCTTTGCGCTACTCACAATGCTATGTCCCGCCTTCCTAGAAATCACCACTCTAGAAGACGGCGCGCTAGGAGATGCGTTCAAGAGCTATTTTACTATGTCTTGGTCAGACGCTCTATACGAGCCCACCATTACTTTGGTATTCAATATGTTCTTCGCAGTACTTCTCGTTCTCCCCTTGGTTACCGTTCTTATTCCCTTGTTCTTCAAGAACCGCGAAGCTAAGACCGTTGCATACGTTCCCAAGGGCAACAGAAAGCACACTTACGCAGGTCAAGACAAGCCCACCAAGGCAGGTCAACCCGGCGACAAGAAAGCTCACAAGAGAACCAAAGGCAAGGTTGCTAAGGCAGGCTCCAGAGCACCTTCCAGCGCAAGACTCCCCGCAAGATAAAATCTTCTTGCAAGCTAAAAGTTTTATGAGAATGGAGGCATTTGCCTTCATTCTCGCATAAATATAACTATGTGCAAACATCTTAAAAACGACATCGCCGTCGCCTTAGAAAAGGACCCCGCGGCAAAAAGCAAACTCGAAGTATTACTTACTTATAGCGGAGTAAAGGCTCTAGCTTACTACCGCGTTGCCCACGCTTTACATAAGCGCAAATTCCGTTTGCTCGCAAGACTTCTTTCTCAACGCGCAAGACGCGTAACGGGAATAGAAATTCACCCGGGCGCAACCATAGGCGACAGAGTATTCATAGACCACGGCGCAGGCGTAGTTATAGGCGAAACGACGGAAATCGGCAACGACGTTACCATATATCAAGGCGTTACCTTGGGCGGTACGGGCAAAGACGTTGGCAAACGCCATCCCACCATCGGCTCTCACGTTATGATTTCCGCTGGAGCAAAGGTGCTTGGCCCGGTAGTTATAGGCGACTACGTCAAAGTAGGCGCAGGCTCCGTTGTCCTAAAGGACGTACCCCCGCACTCCACTATCGTCGGCATACCCGGTAGGATTGTGCGACAATATGGAGAAAAGATTAACGACCTAGACCAAAAGCTCCCCGACCCTATCCTAGAAGAATTTGCGCGCCTAAACAACCGCATTATCGCATTAGAAGAAAAACTCGGCGTACAAGCTTGCAAGTACTCCATATCCAACGAAATTCCAGAAAATACAACCAAAAAGGATTAGAATATGTTACGCTTTTACAACACTCTATCTAGACAAAAAGAAGAATTCAAGCCTATCAACCCCAAGTTTGTTACCATGTATTCTTGCGGTCCCACCGTATATAATTACGCGCACATAGGCAATCTTCGCACCTATATATTTATGGACCTTATCAGACGCACGCTCAAGCTTTCCGGCTACAAAATTAAGGGCGTTATGAATATCACCGACGTAGGTCATCTTATGGCGGACAGCGACGACGGCGAAGACAAGATGGCGGTTGCTGCAAAAAAACAAAACAAGACTCCTTGGGAAATTGCGGAATACTACTCCAAGATATTCTTTGAAGACCTTCAAAAGTTAAATATCGGCAAGCCGGAAATCATCGCTAAAGCAACCGAGCATATCGAAGATATGATTTCCTACGTACAAAACCTGGAAAGCCACGGCTTTAGCTACGAAACCAGCGACGGCATATACTTTGATATTGCAAAATTCCCCAATTACGGATGCCTATCAAGAGCAAACCTAGAAGACCAACTCGCAGGCGCAAGAGTAGAAGTTAACGATGAAAAACGTCATCCCGCAGACTTTGCTCTTTGGAAAAAAGCAGACCCCCTACACATCATGCAATGGGAGTCCCCTTGGGGTATGGGTTATCCCGGTTGGCACATTGAATGCTCCGCTATGAGCCAAAAATATCTTGGTAAAACGTTTGACATCCACTCCGGTGGCGTAGACCACATACCGATTCACCACGAAAATGAAATAGCCCAAAACGAAGCTATTACCGGGGAAAAGAGCGTTAACTATTGGATTCACGGCGAATTTATGCTCGTTGATAACGGCAAGATGAGCAAGAGTCTGGGCAACACCTATACCATAGCTCAGTTGGAAGAAAAGGGTTATAGCCCCCTTGACTTCCGTTTCTTCTGCCTTAACACGCATTATAGAAAGAAACTTAACTTTACCTTTGATGGACTAGACGCAGCTAAAGTCAGTCGCGAAAGACTTGTGCAAGCTCTTGCTAGCCACAAGGCGTCTTCTACCCCCACCAACCCCGATACCATTGCTAAATACAAGCAAGATTTCCACGCGGCAATAGAAGACGATATCAACGTTCCCCTAGCTCTTGGCATACTCTTTACCGCAATCAAGGAACCCAAATCCAAGGATATCTACGAACTTGCTTTGTACTTTGATAAGGAGTTCGGACTATCTCTCGACCAACTTCCCGCCATCAAGGAAGAAAGCGTAGACGTACCCGAAGAAGTTATGGCTCTTGTTGAAAAGAGAAAGGAAGCAAAAAAGAATAAAGACTTTGCCCTAGCAGACAGCATCCGCGGAGAAATCCTTGCTCTCGGCTACAACGTACTCGACACAAGAGAAGGCGTAAAGGTAACCCCCATAAAATAATGATTAAATGTCCATACTGCGGAGTGAGCATATCCACAAGAACGGATACTTGCCCACTCTGCCAAAAAAGCCTAATAGAAGCGGGAGTTAGCAAAGATGAAATCAAAAAGACTCCTTTGGACTTTCCCAAAAGGGGAAAACTTCCCGCTCTTTCCGGCACACTTTTCGACAAGGTATATCTTATTTGCGCTCTAGCCGTAATAGCAGTTTCCTTTGCGGTAGAGCTAATGGTTCTAAAAAAGATTTTTGCAAGTTGGCTAGTACTTAGCGTGCTTGCTTATTTTTATATATTCCTACGCATTACAATAAAAAGTTCCAATCTTTTTCCACAAAAGGTACTCGTCCAAGCAATTCTTCTTGGCATAGTGGCAGTTTGTACCCGTAGAGTCATACCCGACCCGGAAATCATATATGAAGCCGTGTTGCCCAGCATATTCCTTCTTTCTATGATTATAGTGGGAATATTCTTTATAATACACTATAAAAAGCCATCAAGATATCTTCTTAACCTTATAACGATAGCGCTACTGGGTTTTCTTCCTTTTGGCGTAGACCTAGCCCTAGACGTACACGCCCATCCCTTGAGTATAGCAACGGCAACGCTAGGCGCAATCATAATAATTATGCTGTTTATTTTCTACGCAAGAATAATTATTAGCGAATTAAAAAGGAGTTTTCACGTTTAGGGCGTATTATTATATTGTATAGGGAAGAGTAATATTTTACAAAATTCTCTAAAATACGTCATACAAAAAATCAAATACCCCTGTTTTTTGGTTGACAAACCCTTTTTATATTGCTATATTATATAGGCATTATGACGCGGGGTAGAGCAGTTCGGTAGCTCGTCAGGCTCATAACCTGAAGGTCATGTGGTTCAAGTCCCATCCCCGCTACCAATAACAAAAGCAGTCCAAACGGACTGCTTTTTGTTATTCACGACGGAAATGAGATTACTCTCCACGCTTGTTTTAACAAGGTGTGGTGCACTAGTTAGCGGAGCTGATTGAACATTCCTTCCCAAAGCCGCTTTTATTACTTAGACTCCCCGCCGACAAACGAAGCAATATAATTTTTTGCACGTTTTTTCGTATATCCACAATCGTTTATCAATGCAGTCTCAATTAAATCAAGATATTCTACTGAAGGAGCATTTTCAGGCCTTAGTGTTTTAGATGTCATCGTATATATTTCACTACCGTCTTCATGAATTCCAAGGCACAGCAACCTTCCATACCAAGAATCACCTGCGCCTTCTTGTGCTTGAACATCAAGCAATTGTTCTCGTGTAATCTTATAGAGTTTCATTTGCACGAAATCCTTGCCGTTTTCATCATAGAAAGCAACACCGCCATTCCCCCATAACCGGCTACTATTGCCAAAATAAAGTCTACCTTTGAACATTTTAAGTTCTGACGACTTCCACTTGTTTTTATTGCTACACCCAGAGTAGTCTCTACCATTTTGCTTACAAACCCCACCCATAACGTAACAAGCAAAACGCTCTTCACTCAAATTAGAGCCATACGCTGCATAATACACTTCATCATTGTTTGTATTGCCCCAAGGTTGTTTCATTTGAGTACGGTTGTCAATGTCTTTCAGGTAAAAATATGCAAAGCACGCTATCTTTTCTTTTCCATTGTGTACGTTAACGAGTTTCCTTTTATATAGACTACCCTCGCCCTCATATCTATCAAGCTTTTGGATGGTTTTCTCATCTACGAAATACACCTCTCCCACAACCGTTTCTCCAGAATTTTCTACTATTCCAGGAAAGTTTCCAAGGTTGTACATCGCACAATTTTTTAATACAAATTTTCCACAATAAATAGAGTCGGCAAGCATGTCGTTTGCTTGCTCATTACGTCTTAGCGTTCCATAAACAAAGACTGCGTTTGACTTACCTTCCCAAAATGACACAATTCTTAGCCATTCCGTATTATGGATCGTATCAGAGTCAAAGCTCTCGCTTATTTTTACTCCTTTAGTTAAAAGGACTTTGTACTCTCCAATAATGCTTTTTATAGTGTTATTCAATGCTTTACTCAAATTAGCATTTTCTTCAATGAATCGCTTAACACTTTTGATGCTAAGCATAGCCATCGTTTTACGAATGGTTTCTTCTGCGTCAAATCCGTGAGTAATAATGCCATAATTAAACACGTTAAGCAGTTTTTCCAAAAAAGCCTTGAGTTGCTCGTTAAAATCTAAATTGTATTCTTCGTAGCAATAAAGAGCAATTGTAGCAATTGCATATGTAGGCTGATATATCAATTCAACCCTTGCATCATTTGGCATTGTGTCATCAACAAATAGAGGAATAAAACCTTTATCGTTTTGAATACTAGCAACCGACCCAAGAAAAGAAATTAAAGTTTCTCTTCGTTCGTTGAGATATGTTTTTTCGTACGTAGCATTAAAAATAGCGTTACCAATACGCCATGCGTCGCTAACGTTGTTGATGTTTCTAACGTCTATTGAAAAAACGTTTTCCTTAGAGTAATTTGTTCCTGTCATAATTAAGTCTCCTTAGCCCGTGGCCATCATTTACTTGATGGCTCAAGTATAAACCAACGGAAGGAAACCTTCAATGAAGCCCAGCTTCAGCTTTTACAAAAGTTCTTCTATAGAATAAGCACTTCTTAGTACTTTGTCAAAATACAAACGTACCCTGCCCTGGTTACACGTTACCTCAATACTCGTTCCGTCGTACGTCCTGGGAATGAAACGACAATCTTTATATAAACAAACACCCGTATCACCATTGTATTCAACACAAAATTGCTTTTCGTTTTTCATATAATCTAAGATATTGACTCTTGTACCACAGCGAGTTTCTGGGTAAAAACACTCATCGTCTTTCTTTTGCAAACTTTCATACCAACTTAAATCTTCTGGAAGTAGCTTAGAGAAAACGAAATGTATTCTTTCTTTTGCATAATCTGAAAGTTGTTCCCATATATCAGCGGCCAAAAGACGAGCGTATTCGGCATATAACGGATCATCACACATAGCTTTTAACCCTTTCAACGTGACAAGTGCTTGGGTAAGATTAGGAGTCAAAAACAAGGGATGTGCGGTAGAAGGGAAATATACAGTGTCCCTATGTCGTTCTAAATCGTCTATCTTGAATTTCTTTCCACAAATTTGAATTGAATCATTGCCAATTCCACGCAGTTTGCTCAAATCTTCATTGATAGTTCGTTCGCTTACCCACAAAATGTCTTGTAACTCTGAAACCTTGTGTTTGGGGTCTTGTAAATATTTTGCAATAAACATCAAGCGTTCAAAAGAGTTAGAAATGGCTATGGTTGGAAAATTGATATCTATCTTAATGCCCTTTCCTTCAAGAAATTTTTTGAGATCTTTATAGATTTTTATAGCAATATCTTTATTCCTTGTGTATGCTCTTACGGATTCTTCTATGCAACTTGCAAGGTATTCAGAATCGGGATAACCGCCCCGGTTTTTAAGGGAATAAGCGTTATCTCCATTAATTAGTTTACATGCGGTTTTATCTTTTTTATGTTTGCTTGCATATTCGTCAATATAGGCAGAAAGGTTCATTATATAGTCCTCCTATTTCTTCTTGAATTATATCATCTTGCTATTTTAGTGTCAATATAGGCAAAATTTTACTTATACTTCCCCGGACAAGCGTGCTTCTTTATTTTATAAAATCTGTTTTGTATTTGAAATTTTGTCTTTCGCTTTCCCATCCATTTTCCCGCTACAAGTCTCTTTCTTGTCTTCGTCAAAAGCATGCTTTTTTGTTATTGGTAACAGAAGATATGATTACTCTCCACGCTTGTTTTAACAAGGTGGTCTTATTTACTTTTTGATTTCATAACAAACGACGTCTATGGCACCGCAATTCACAACGTCCGCCTTTTCTTTCATCCATTTGTAGTTCATTCCGGCTTTTTGCATAACCTTACCGGAGTTTGGGTTTGCGGATGCGTGCTTCGCGTATATCGTTTCGTACCCTACGTCATCCATCAAAAACGCAAGAACTTTCTTTAGCGCTTCGGCGGTATATCCTTTGCCCCAAAAATCATAGCCTATGCAATAGCCGATTTCTATTATTTTTTCTTCATCGTTTGGGCGAATTCCGGATATCGTACCTATTGGCTCTCCTAAATCTTTTGGCACAATTACCCATTGGTAAAAATCGGGGCGAGCATATTTCTCAACCCATGCGCCAAACACCTTTTCCGTCTCATTTACACTTGCGTGCGGTTGCCACGTCAAAAATTTTGTTACCCTTTCGTCTATTACCCAATTCTTAAATGCAAAACGTGCATCTTCCAGTGTTACTTTACGCAACACCAATCTTTCCGTTTCTAGCGTCAGAGATCCTAGATGATTCATCAAACTATCTCCTTTGCCTTTTTATTAGTAACTTCCACCATCGCAAGCATTATAACCGCAAACGCAATCAATACGTAAGGCATAATGCCAAAGGTGGTCGCAGGCGCAACGTACCCGAAAATTACTTGCATAGCAAAGCCTACCGCATATGCGCCACCCATATGATAGCCCGTCAAATATGCGCTTGCATCCACTCCAAATCTTTCCGGAATTGCGTGCAAGGTAGCCGGGAAAATAGGCCCACAACCAACCCCTATCATAACCATACCGATATATAGGGTTACTATGTTGGGTATAGCCAGTAGGACTACGCCCAAAAGAAGTATAACAACGCCACCACGCATTAGATACTTGTCGCCTATCTTCAAAGAAAGCAAGCCGGAAAGAAATCTTCCTATCATTATACCGCCATAGTATAGGGCAACCATTTGCGATGCTTTATCCGCAGTCATACCGCGAGAGTTAATGAGATAGCTTGCTCCCCACGTGCCCATTATGAACTCTACCGAGCAGTAGAAGCCAAGACTCAATATGCCCGTGATAACGCCGGGCGAGAGCAATATTTTCTTGACGCTTATCTGTGGCTTGTTTTCTATGTTTTCCGCAGTTTCGGTTTCCGTTACTGCGTTTGCGGTTTCCTTTTTGTCATATTTTTTCCAAAGGATGAGAGAAAGAAAAACAAGGGCGGAAATGCCGAATTGAATATATGAAACCGTCCTATATCCACCTTGCCAAGAGCCGTCTTTTAGGAAGACGCTCATTATTAGCGGACTAATGGTAACGCCAACTCCCCAAAAGCAGTGGAGCCAATTCATATGTATCGCTTTGTAGCGAAGAGAAACAAAATTGTTTAGTCCCGTGTCTATCGCGCCACCGCCAAGCCCCGATATGACGGAGCCTAGCATCATAACGTAGACGTTTGGCGCAAAGCTAATTATTAAAAGTCCTACCGCAGTCATCACTACGGAAACGGCGGTCACGATGCCCGTGCCGAATTTCTTGATTAATGGACCCGCAAAAAAACTTACCCCGCCTGCGCAAAGGGCGATAATGACGGAATATACGGAGCCAAAACTTTCGGGAAGACCAAAGTCAACGTGGGCAAGTGGCCACGCAACGCCAAATAAACTATCGGGAAGTCCAAGCGAAATGAAGGTAACGTAAATAACAACAAGTAAAAGCGCCATATCTATTCTCCGCATTTAGTATATCACGGCAACGCCCCTTAATCAACTCTTTGATTTTGTATGGTTTTTGAGCTTTTATTGGCCCTAGAATTTTTATTCATAAAAATTTATAAAAATTTAGTAAAAATGCGTTGAATTTCCGCCGTTATAGTGTATAATTTTTAAGGCATAAGTTTACTTATGCAAATCCCACACTTAGGAGAATTACTATGGGACGCATGATAGGTACCGTTTCTCGTGGCGTTCGCGCGCCGATTATCAGACAAGGTGACGATATCGTACAAATCGTAACCGACTCTATTCTTGACGCAGCAAGAGAAGATAATCTCACTTTCCACGACCGTGACGTCGTTGCTATGACGGAAGCAATCGTCGCAAGAGCGCAAGGCAACTACTGTACCGTTGATGATATCGCAACCGACGTAAAAGCAAAGTTCGGTGGAGATACCGTTGGCGTTATTTTCCCCATTTTGAGTCGTAACCGCTTTGCTATTTGCCTTCGTGGTATCGCAAAGGGCGTAAAGAAAGTCGTTCTTATGCTTTCCTACCCCAGCGACGAAGTTGGAAACCACCTTATCAGCTACGATATGATAGACGAAAAGGGCGTTGACCCCTTCAAAGACGTTCTCGACCTAGAAACTTACAGAAACCTTTTCGGTTACGTAAAGCACACCTTCACCGGTATTGATTACGTTGACTACTACAAGAGCCTAGTAGAAGGTTGTGGAGCAGAGTGCGAAATCATATTTGCAAACAACCCCAAAGCAATCCTTAACTACACCAAGAACGTTCTTGCTTGCGACATCCACACGAGAGCTCGCACCAAGAGAATACTAAAGGCTAACGGCGGAGAAATCGTACTAGGTCTTGATGAAATTATGAACGCGCCCGTTAACGGCTCGGGATGTAACGAAGCGTACGGCCTACTCGGCTCCAACAAGGCAACCGAAGAAACCGTAAAACTCTTCCCCCGCAACTGCCAACC
>JAZRAN010000138.1:0-3209 GCA_045634605.1 Candidatus Stercoripulliclostridium sp.
ATAGGGTTTTACTACTTCTTCCGGAAGGAGTAAGTAACGTTTCCGGATTGTATAGAGTAGGGGAAAGTAACGTCGAGCTGGATTATAGCATTAGCGGTAACTATATTGTATTTAGCGCAAGCGAGCTGGGCGACTTTGTAATGGTTGCAGGAGAAAAGTGGACCGTTGTCCCAAGCCGTATAGCGTGGTGGGGTTGGCTACTCATTACACTTGCGATTGCGTTAGTTGTATCGGGCGCAAGCGTTGGCATCATAATAGCGTACAAAAAGGGTAAACTACCCATAGATAAACTCAAAAAACTATTCATTATCAAAAAGAAAGCGACCGAAACCGCCGAAGTAGTAGCGGAAAATGGAGAACAAAATGAAGAAGAATAAGGCGTTGTTAATAAGTATAATAGCCCTATGCGTTACCATAACGCTTGCGTTAGCGGTAACTACTTATGCAATATGGGAAAGGCAATCGGAAGACTTTATAGAAGTCCAAATTCCTACCGACGATTTTAATCCTTCGGAAAAGTATATCGTCTACAAAGGCTTAGATTCTGCGGGCAATTTTACTGCGGATGATGCAAGTATAGTGTCATATGCGGTAGTCGGCTACTCCGGCATAATAGAAGAGCTTGTTATTCCGGAAACGTATAATAGTAAACCCGTAACTAAAATAAGCGTATCGAGCGACCAAATCAACGTAGCGCTTGCAAGCAATCAAATTGTTACAAGTATTGTTATACCTGCAAGCGTTACGCAAATAGACCAAGGTGTTTGCGCTAATATGCTAAGACTAAGGAGCGTTAAGATACTTGGTACGGAAGGGATAATTATACAAGACCTAGCTTTTGCAGGATGTGTAGAACTTGCGGAATTTGAGTGTAGCAGGGAGATAGACGGTACGGCAAGTAGCTATTTGTATAATACGCCGAAAGGTTAATAAAAGGAAATAATAAAAACGCCCACTTATCGTGTTCTCGGTTAAGGATGACACGTTAAGTGGGCGTTTTGTTTTTCTATTTGCTAAGGAGTCACTTGCGTAACGGGGTCAACTACTATACCAAACTCAAAATATAGTTTATTAGAAATTAGCGCAGGGTCGCAAAGTTCATCCGGTAGAGAAAGCCACATTTTTATTTTTAGCGTTATGGTTGCGGTACCTTTGATGCTAAACGCTACTTCCGGAGTAATAGGAAGGTCTTTTACGTCTTCGTATTGATTGTCCGTGTAATCTATATCCGCAAGAATTTCAAAGCTAATTTCTCTTGTGGTATTTATCTTTCTAACGGTTTCGGCTTCGCCTTCTTTTACAAACGCTTGCGCAGTCAAGGTAAAGTCATAGGATGAAGACGTTGTGTCGTTAGGGTCTTCGTAGAAAGATATGGTGTCGGTGTGAGTATAACTTTCCGCAATAGTTTGTATGTAGCTGGGCTCCGCGTCGCTTTCGTTATATACACGCATAACGTCCATATATCTATTGTCGCGCACGGCGTTTGGTAAAGCAACGGCAGGGGATAGTATATCGTCGACTTCTAGCGGTTTTTCATCAAATCCAACGATAAGGAATCCGTCTGCTACTATGTCAACTTTTTTGTCTTCGCTCACCCTAGACTGATACCATGAATAAGTAACCGCGCCCATAGCAAGAACTAGGGATGCAGTAAGTATGCAGGTTAAGATGATAAGGGAAGTCTTTTTCATATTAGTCTATTGCAGGGGGCGTGGATGGGGTAGAGCCTTGGTCTAAGCCGAGCATAAAGTTAACGGAGAACGTGCAACCCATATAATCGTAGCTGGAAAAACGGAATGGTGTCGTTCTATCGGCGGGATCTTTTGCATAGGATTCTTCGTCTAGGAAGATGAGTTCTATATTTAACATAGCGCTACAAACGTATGAGTTTTTGCTTGCGTTATATTCGCCTTTTTCAAAATAAGTTTCATTTTGGAAGTATAGCGGGGTTCCTTCTTCGTCGACGAGTATTCCTTCTTCGTTAGAATGGAATATACCTAGAGTTTGATATTGAGTGTCGCCATTTATGTCGGTAACAGGCTCAACAACTTTAACTCGGAAAGTAAATGCGCTCGAAACGTCACCTAAATCTTCCGCTTGGTCGGTTGCGTTAGGAGCGTTGTCCGGTAGCTTGACGGAAATATTGCTTAGCCCGCATATGATGGCGTCATCAGCGTGCTTGGACTCATACGAAACGGATATAACTTTTGTTGCAATATACGGCGCATCGGGGTCGCCAAGTCCGCCTAAACCTGTTTCACCTTTATAATTGATGATGTTGTCGGGGTGATCTGTTGCTCCTATTTGGTCTAGGCCTTCTGCGGTAATTACTACTTGGGAAGTGTCCGCAGTTTCACTCTTCGTATACCACGCAAGAGTAACCATCGTCAAAATAAGGACGAGAGCAACTACCGTCAAATGGATACCAAGAAGAATGAGTTTCTTTTTCATATTTTTACCTAGTTACCACGCGCACGTACACGCATATATAATATTATAGCACTAATATAAAATATATACAATACCCAAATTTGCTAAATATAAGATATGGGTTTTATAAAATTAATGGAGTAGCATTGGGAGATTGCTATTGCAAGGCAACTGCGAATATGCTATACTTAAAATAAGTTCTATAATAACTATTTTGGAGGCATCGTAAGGCGGAAGGCCTTGTAAAAGTAGAAGTCTACGTAGACTAAAAACCAAATAAGGAAGTAAAAATATGGACGTTATGAAAAGAGAAGAAAACGACAAAATAAACAAACTTATAGCTAAAACAAAGCGCGGAGAGAAGTATCGTATAACCAAGGATAACGAAGACGGGTCTATGGAAGTAGTCTATAGAATAAATGGTACCTATAAAGAAGCGGTAGAAGTTTTTAACGTTGTAGTAAAGGAGCAAGCTACAATATATCATGAATCCCCCCAAGGTACAAAATGGCGCGTTATTCGCCTGTTTGATAGCAAAACCGATGAAGAAATAATGAAAGAGTCATAACCTATTGCTATTATTACGTTTATTAACCTATTAACTTGTTTAGTAATAGGCATTATTGATATGAGTGGTAACGTTGTGAATTTGAATGGAAATAGCAGAGAAAATTCTCTGCTATTTTTTATGCGTATGTGAGATGGTTTGGTATTTTGACACAAACGCAAACGTTTGCTTTCGCCAGGTTGCCATGCAACTTGCACACCCCGTTTCTTAA
>JAZRAN010000139.1:0-1881 GCA_045634605.1 Candidatus Stercoripulliclostridium sp.
GTATTAAAAGCAATTGATGAAAGTAGGCACGAAATAGTCGCAATCGTTTCTCAACCCGACAAAGTAAACGGAAGAAACGGCAAGATAACTTTTTCCCCCGTCAAGAGCTATGCGTTAGAGAAGAATATTCCCTTATATCAATTTGAATCCATAAGTAAGGAAGGCAAAGAAATTTTGTCTGGCCTTAACGCAGATATAATGGTAACTAGCGCATATGGTCAAATACTTTCCGACGAGATAATTGCAATTTGTCCTAACGGCATCGTTAATACTCACGCATCGCTTTTGCCTAAATATCGTGGCTCGTCTCCCATACAAATGGCAATACTAAACGGGGACGAAGAAATCGGCACTACCATAATGAAGACGGTAAGAGCTGTTGATGCCGGCGATATTATTTTACAACGCAAAATAAAACTCCTTGGCGATGAAAATCAAGAAGAGTGCTTTAATATGCTAGCGGATTTGTCTGCAACTGCGATAGTAGAAGCTCTTGATCTAATAGAAAGTGGAAAAGCGGAAAGTATTCCTCAAGACCACGAAAAAGCAACGTTCTGCAAGAAACTTACCAAGGAAGACGGAAAAATTGATTTTAGCAAGAGCGCAAAAGAAATTCACAATCAAGTTAGAGCCTTCTATGGATTCCCCGGCGCATATTGTTTTACCGATTATGGTAGGCTCAAAGTTATTAAGACTGCGCTAACCGATTCGGAATTCAAGGGGGAAGCGGGTCAAGTAGTAGAAAACAAAAAAGAGCGCTTTGTCGTCAGCTGTGGCGACGGCGCTTGTATTGCCTTCATAACCGTGCAAGGCGAAGGTGGAAAGGCGATGAGCGTAGGTTCCTATAATTTAGGAAGACCCCTCAAGGTAGGAAGCATACTCAAATAATATGGATAAGGTTTTATTAAGACAGAGTTATGAGTATTTGTCCAAGATAATTAGGGAAGGGGCGTTCATTAACGTCGCTCTTTCCGACCTTAAAAACACGCCTGACCGTCCGTTAATTACAAAGATTGTTTATGGCGTGATAGAAAGATACTACGAACTCAATCAAATAGTAACAGCGCTTTGCCCAAAAACTCCAAAGCCCGTTATAAAAATAGTACTTTTGCAAGCTATATATGGAATTAAGTATCTAGAGATACCAAATTATGCCATTGTTAATGCGAGCGTTGACTTAGTACAAGACGTAGGCAAAAAAGAATTAAAGGGTTTTGTTAACGCCGTATTAAAGAAGGTTACAAGGGACGAGTACGTATTGCCCGATGATGAAAAGAGCGTGCTGGAAGCAAAATATAATTTACCTTTTGCGCTCATAAAGGCAATACAAGAAGACCTTGGGGATAAAGCGGAAAGCGTTTTAATGCCGCCTAGAGACGCAAGGGAGCACGTTAGAATTTCCCAAAAAGCGAATAAGGAAGAAGTACTCTCGTCAATCGGTGAATATGAAGAAAGCTCGGTTGGCGGATATTTTGTCAAGAATAATGAAGAAGTCAAGAAGTGTTTTGAAAAAGGAAAACTTACTTTCCAATCTCCGTCTTCTATGTTTGCAGTGCAAGCTCTAGGGGACGTAGATGGTAAGACGCTACTTGACGTTTGCTCGGCGCCCGGTGGCAAAGCGGTATATTCTGCGGAGCGTGGCGCAATAGTTACTGCTTGCGATTTGCATCCTATAAGAGTAAGACTGATAGAAAAATACGCAACTCGTATGGGTATAAAACTAAAAGCTATGGTCAACGATGGCAAAAAGGACCGCCCCGAGTGGCATAACAAATTTGACGTTGTGACAGTGGATGCTCCTTGTAGTGGGTTAGGAGTAATTGCAAAGCGCCCCGACATTGCTTTGGATTACGACCATAAAAAATATCAAGAGCTCATCAA
>JAZRAN010000140.1:0-2926 GCA_045634605.1 Candidatus Stercoripulliclostridium sp.
CTACTCTTGATAGGGTGTATGGCGGACACGTAAACGAAGTGTGGATTTCCGCAACCGCAGAAATAATTATAGACGTAATCGACCTAGTCGTCGACAGAAAAACAGACAAGGAGACGGGGCTAAACCTAATTAAACTATGAAAGTATTCGTATTACTCGGCAACAGAATGAATGACGATGGCACGTTATCCGACAAAATGAAGTTAAGGTTGGAACTTTGCGTAAAGTATTATAACGAAAACAAGCCGGATAAGATAATTGTTTCAGGCGGTATCGCAAACCCTAAGGCAGGCATTGCGGAAGCTGACGGCATGGAAGAATATTTGCTTTCCAAAGGAATTCCCGCGGACGTTATAATAAAGGAAGATAAGTCTTTGACGACTAAGCAAAACGCAGAGTTTTCTTGCCCTAAGGCAAAGGAAATCGGCGCAGACACAATGGTGCTATGCACGTCCAAAGAACACATGGAAAGATGGTATTTGAATCCTGTCAAACTCTTCAATCGCTACCTTAAGAAATACGGCGCAACGGATATTAAATTGGAAACTTATACCAACGACTAAAAAATTCAAAAAAATAAAAATTTACTCTTGAAAAATCATAACCTTTATGATAAACTAGTAATATATTTGTGAGAGAGGTGTACTATGGCAAATTATAAGGCTCCTGAACATAATTCATTAGATGGTCAATACATTGAATACGGCGGTAAAAAATATCGTTTGTCTTCTAGCCAAGCATTTAGCTGTCCCGTTCAAATGCCCATTCCTAAGTTCCAACTCAATCCCACCATGTCCTTTACTGCGGACGAAAACGGCGGATTGCAACTAAAGATTAAGCCCAACCCCCAAGCAACCGGATTTGATTACTCAAGTTGGGGCAAGAAAAAATAATCGTTACTTAAAAATAAGGCTCGCATTTGCGAGCCTTTTTCTTTTGCCTTTTTAAATTAAATTCTTCCGCCGAAATCGCAGTCGGTAGTAATGTAGTCTACTCCAAGGTACATAAAGTGACGGACGATGGCAAGGTGGTTTATCGTCCAAAGATTTACTTCATGTCCCATTTTGTGCGCTTTTCTAATGATATAGCCCGGGCAGAAGGTGAACATCAAGTCTACGTCGTAACCTTTGTTTAGGAAGGCTCTACCGCTAGCGGGATATCTTCCAAGAACTTGTAGTCTAATCTTTTTATTGATGGAGCGTAATCTTGCCATGTTCATATAGTGGAAGGAGATGAATACGACGTTTTCTATTCCTATTATTTCTTCTACAATTCTAATAAGCTCTTTGAGTTGTTCTCTGGAAGGGATGCATTTTAGCTCTATAACCGGAACTTTGTCGCCACCCTTACAAATCTTTAGGTAAGTTTCAAATGGGCAAATATAACTTTCGCCTTCTATTTTTGCGCTTCCTACCTTGTTAAGATTCATAGGTAACTTTAGGGCTTCTTCAAGTGTTATTTTGGATACCGAAACGCTTTCATCAGCAAATGGGTTATTATCATGGCAACATACCCATTTTTGATCGGACGTAAACCATACGTCGGTTTCTATGCCCCAAAAGAAAGAGCTATCTGCTGCCGCTTTGAATGCTTTTTCGCTGTTTTGATAGTAGACGTTAGAAAGACCGCGATGGGCAATAAATCTAGTCATAATTAATTTCCTTCCTGTAATTAATATTTTAACGCTATTTCGGTAGCGATTCCTACGAGTTCAAGGCATGGACGTTTCTTGTAGTAGGCAGCCGTTCTTTTACTAGGTACGAATGAAGTGTCGTTAGCGTCGGATTTAATAAGGTCACGACACACGTAAGAGCCACAAGCATCTTCAAATTCCTTTATGGCCTTTTGACCTAGCTCATACATTTCTAGTTTCCCCATTTCTTTGTGTTTGAGACCAATTACCATAAGCATACCGCTAACGGCTCCGCATACTTCTCTTAGTCTGCAAAAGCCACCGCCAAATGGATTTGATATAGCCTTCATGTCATCTTCGCTTATGCCAAGTTCGTTTGCAAAAGGCATCGCGACGGATTGGGCGCAATTATAACCTTGTAAAAAATAATCTTTGGCTTTTTGTACGTAGTCCATAATCTTACCTATTTAATAGAGTATAGTAAGTCGGCGTAAGTGGGGAATGGCCAGTCGTTTTTATCAACTAGCGTTTCCAACTTGTCACAGTCTTCGCGTAGAGCTTGCATGTCAAAGAAAATCTTTTCGCGATAGTAACGAGCTATTTCCATGCTATTAGCGCCTTTTTTAGTGTTAAGCGCGTCTTTTTCTAAAATATCTATGCTTGCGTATAAGTTCTTCGCTAGGGCGGAAAGCTTGTTAATTAAATCAAGTTCTACCGAGCGGTCGATGCTTTCATCAAGACGTTTTTTGTTGAGAGCCATATCGACGAGTTTCCTTTCGTATGCAAGGACGGATGGAAGTACTTGTTTTTTTGCCATATCGAGCATTGTTAGGGCTTCGATGTGCATGGTTTTTGAGTAAATATCAAGCAGTATTTCCGTTCGGGAATATATTTCATTTTTAGAAAGAACGCCGTGTTTTTCTAGTAACTTTACGTTCTTCTCGTCGGTAAAGTGTGGTACGGCATCCACGGTTGACGCAAGGTTAGCAAGGCCACGTCTTTCCGCTTCTTCCTTCCACTCTTGAGAGTAGGAGTTGCCGTTATATATTATGCGTTTATGCTTTTTATAGGTTTTTGCAATAAGTTCGCTTAGCGCCTTATTAAAGTCTTCGGCGTTTTCTAAAACGTCGGCAAATTGACAAAGGGCTTCGGCGACTATCGTGTTCATTATGTAGTTTGTGCAAGCAATACTAAAGCTGGAGCCCAACATACGGAACTCAAACTTATTACCGGTAAATGCAAGGGGAGACGTTCTATTTCTGTCCGTAGTATCGCGCGGGAAAGAAGGGAGCAT
>JAZRAN010000141.1:0-4767 GCA_045634605.1 Candidatus Stercoripulliclostridium sp.
CAAACGATTATTGCGTACATACGATTTACCTCCCTTTAGGAACTCGCCATCAAGGTGACGCTATTGCGTACTTAATAGACCTCTACTGCGCGGCTTTCTATAATTTACCACAATACTTTTTCTTTTGCAAGCGAATTATTATATAAAATATATAATTCCGCAACTTTTTTGTGAAAATTAGAGTTTTTCTACTTTGAGTTTATTATTTTTTATGACTACTCTAACCCACTCTTCGCCAATTCTTAACTTATAGACGTTTGTTTTAGCCTTATTTGCGCTAAAAGGCGGAGTCGTGAGCGTAAGCGTTGCGGGATTAGTTGCCTTTACGTTAAAGGAAACACCGCCTATTTCTTCCTTAAAGTCGGTAACGATGCAACTACCGCCGACAAGGGAAAATACTTCTTTATTTTCCACGCTGAGTTTTAGTCCGTTTCTAAATGAAGTCAAGGCGACTCTTTTGGTAAAGAAGGTTAGGTTAGATACCCTAACGTCCGTGTTACCTATAACGCCGAAGTTAAGGGCGGGACGAAGGTCGGGAGTAAACGCATTTACGCCTATTACCCCGTATAAAGCGATAAAATAGTAAATATAATCGCTTAATCCCTTTTTGCTTGCGTTAAATTTTTGAAGAGCGCTCTCACGTTCTTTTTGTACGAGCGTATAATCACAAGAACGTAAGGCGAGCAAATATCTATAATAACTTTCTACTGCGGTAACCTTTTCTTTTTTCTCCAAGGTTGCCATTGCGCCGTCCTTATATTCAAGGGCTTTTTCCAAGTATGCGGAGTTATCTTCCCCAAGTATCCTTGATATTCTCTCCATAATATCATAATACAAGAATTTTTCTACGCTACCGCCTTCCACGTCCCCTTTCATAAGGTTGTATGAAACACGAAGTACGTTATGGTTGCGAGTAAGGGTAAACGCAGTCCAAACGATTACTGCGGAAACAACGCTTGCGGAAAGAATACTAACGAGTTGAGCAAGTTGCAAGTCCCCTGCGAGAGCGCTAACGAGAACGCCTTCTTCCGTGGAAGAATTTTCGCTTAGGTACGCCGATGCGCCAAGCCCTTCATCATAGCCCTTATATGCGTAAACCAACGGCAATTCCCTATTGAGTCTACCTAGCCCCGCCCCTTCTCCAAAAGGCGCTACAAGAGAGTAGTTTAGCATCCTTGCGTAAGAGCCGTTTCTAAGTTCCGTTATGCTAGGGGTACGCGCGGATGCAAGTTCGCCCACGCCAATATAAAGATAGATTTCTCCCCCTTGCGTAGCGGTAAAGACAATCTCCTTTCCGTCAAACCCTGCGCCCGTAAAATCCCCGTAGAGTTCTACCGCGCATTTTTCGATTAGGGTATCCGTAGAGCCGCCTTTAGAGCCCTTATTCGCCATTTCAGCGTCAATGGTGCTTGCGTACCAAAAGCGATTATTTACCGCCATAACGCTCTCTAACGCGCCCTTTAGAACGCTAGGCGTCAACCTAAACGTTTTTTCTTCCTGCGCCTTAACTTTTACTACGATAGCTCGTTTGGAGTAGGATGAAATCGTAAGGTCGTAGCCTACTCCGCGCAAGAAAGCGTAGCGGTTGGAAGAGTCCTTGTGATAGACTTCCACGTCACTAAACTTCGCTCCCTTTGGGCAAAGAGAAATCGTCCACGTATCGTCGCCTATGATGCTCAATTTTTTAGCAAGATAGACGGTGGAAGAAGGTATATTTTTAGCGCTAAGGCCCCCGTAGTTTTCGGGAGCCTTATTCTTAAGGTTAACGTTATTAGCCATTTTTATATCCTATAAACAAAGAGCGACTGCGCCCAGCATACCGGCATCATTTTTGAGTTCTGCCTTTCTAACCAAAACTTTGGGATTACGATGTCCGCCGTAGGAGTAGCGATTGACTATGCGTTGTATTCTTTCCATTAGGTAATCGCCTTCGTTAGAGATGCCACCGCCAATCAAAACGACGTCGGGGCGGAATAGATTTACCAAGGAAATGATGCCTTCCGCAACGTATTTAACGTAGTTTCTAACTACGATTTGACCTGCTCTATCCCCTTCTCTCATAGCAAGGAAAGCCGTTCTTCCGCTAACTTTTCCTTCTTCTTCGGCAAATTTTACCATTAGAGATTCGGGATATTTTGCCATTGCCGCCTTGGTTTGACGAATAAGAGCGGTTGCGGATGCGTATGCTTCCCAACATCCACGTTTACCGCAAGAGCAAGGTTCGCCACCGACTTTAAGACCGATATGACCGCCTTCTCCGCCTGCGCCCGCTTTACCTTCAAGGAGTTTGCCGTCGCAAATGATACCGCTACCGATACCCGTGCCGAGCGTAACTACTATTACGTCGTTGTAGCCCTTACCTGCGCCAAAGCGTTGTTCGCCGAGAGCCGCCACGTTGGCATCGTTGCCTATATAAGTGGGAACGTCGATATATTTTCTAAATTCCTTAACAATCGGAACCTTTTCAAAATTGATGTTGTTAGCGTAGGTAATAACGCCGGTTTTGGAGTTAATCGTACCGGGGATACCCATACCTACTGCGGTTATATCTTCTTTGGTGAGTCCCTTTTCTTCCACTAGAGAAATGCAAAGGTCGGCTATGTCCTTTATGATAACCGAATAATGCGCGTCAGCCTTGGTAACGACGGATTTTTTAGCGTAAACAACGCCGTTTTCGTCTACTAGACCACCCTTAATGCTCATACCACCAATATCAATTCCTATGTAATACATACTTTTTCTCCTTTATATTATAGTTACGACAAGCGTTGCGCTGTCAGCGATGATTTTTGCCATATAGTACGCAGGGACAAACCAAGTTTCGCCCTTGTTGATTTCTTCGCCCGTTTCGAACCTAGCGTTTCCGTCGGCAACGGTGAAGGTTACAAAGCTTTCTTCCGAGTATATGAGATACTCGCCGTTTTCTATTTTTACTTCTTTAGAAGTAAAATATCCGTTTTTAGTAAGCAGTCTAATCTTTGCTCCGCTCATAAGTTCCTTTACTTCATAAGGGGTGGGGAGCTCGCTCTTTTTAAGGTTCATAACGTCGAGCGCTTGACGGATATGTAGTTTTCTTGCGTTACCCGCCTTGTCCTTTCTGCCGTAATCGAATAGGCGGTAAGTTATATCGGAACTTTGTTGTACTTCTATTACGGTAACGCCTTTTAGTAGCGCGTGTACGGTACCCGCAGGCACGAAGAAACAATCGCCTTTCTTTACGGGACAGCGGTTTAGAAGTTCGGTTATAGTGCCGTTTACTACGCCGTCTATAACTTCTTCTTTGGTAACGTCACGATTAAATCCATAGTAAATTGCGCTACCTTCTTCGGCATCGGCTATATACCATACTTCGTTTTTACCGAGTTGACCGCCTTCTCTTGCCATAGCGTATACGTCGTCGGGATGAACTTGTACGGAAAGGTCTGCGCTAGCGTCCAAAAGTTTAATAAGTATGGGGAATTTGGAGTAATCGTTAACCTTATCGCCAAAGAATTCGGGGTAATTTCTTTGCAGTTTAGAGAGTGTATACTCATAAAAAGCGGGGTCGTCTATTATCGATTCGCTATCGGTATACATACTAAGCTCCCAGCATTCTGCGATGCTATCGCTATCGGATTCTTTTCCCCAAAACTCTTTGAGTTTTGTTCCGCCCCAAATGTAGCTACGGACGGATGGTTTTAGTTTTAGCGGTCTTAGTTTCATATATAACTCCTAGTGGCGTATGCCTTAGATTTCCAAAACGTATTTTTTATAGCCAACCTTATCGCTTGTTACTTCGTCAAAGTCGGCGATTAGTCTATCCGCTTGACCTTCAAGGGAAGATAAAACGTAAACTACTTCTGCTCTTGCGGTAAGGCCGGAGCAAGCGTAAAGGGTGTCAATTTCTTCCAAAACGCCTTCGTTTTCTATTATAACTTCTTTGAGCGACAAGCAATAATTAAATGCGGAAGTCTTAATGGAAGTGATATTTGCGCCAATCGTTATGCTGGCAAGGAATTCTGCGTTTAGGAAGGTATCTTCTTCTATGACTTCCACGTTAGCGGGGATATTTACGGAAACAATCTTAGATTGTTTGAAAGCGCCCTTACCTATGCTCTTAATGGAGTCGGGAAGGGTAACGGATGCTAAATTAGAATATGCGTATGCTTCTTCGCCTATGACTTCCACACTACTCGGCACGATGGTATTAAGGGTGGATGCAAGTAGCGTTTTAGTAGATTTTTCTATAAGCGCGTTACCTTCACTTGAATAAACTGCGTTTTCTCCGTCAACGTTGACGTTTTGTAGTCTTTGAGTGTTATTTAGAGCAAGCGCCCCTATGCTCGTTACGGAAGACGGAATAGTTATGGAAGATATCCACTCTTCGCCGTAGAAAGCCTTGCTTGCGATAGCCGTTGTGCTGTCCTTAATCGTTATCTCTTGAGTTGTAGGCTCGGTTGCGGTATATAGGAAAGCGTAAGCCACGTTTCCTGCGTAGACTATGCCGTTTTCGGTTATAGCGTCTAGCCATCCGCAATGGAAAGCGCCTTCGCCCACTTGATAAAGGGATGCGGGGAAGGTAAGGCTAACTAGGTCTACGCAACCGCCAAACGCTTGCGCTCCAACGGTCACAAGAGCATTAGGAAGAGAGATTTCTGCAAGCCTATCGCACTCAAAAAACGCCCTTTCGCCTATCGTATCGAGCTCGGAATATGCGGAAATGCTTACTTTTTTAAGGTTAACGCAAAGAGAAAATGCTCTTGCGCCAATGCTTGTGATAGTATCGGG
>JAZRAN010000142.1:0-8733 GCA_045634605.1 Candidatus Stercoripulliclostridium sp.
ATGCACCTCTCTTGAAAGCATAACCATCCCCGACTCGGTAACAAGCATAGGGGGTTGGGCGTTCGATGGTTGCACCTCGCTCCAAAGCATAACCATCCCCAACGCGGTAAGAAAGATAGGTGAGTATGCGTTCGATGGTTGCACCTCGCTCAAAAGCATAACCATACCCAACTCGGTAACAAGCATAGGTAAAAGCGCATTCAATGGTTGCACCTCGCTCCAAAGCATAACCATCCCCGATTCGGTAAGAGAGATAGGTGAGCGTGCGTTCTGTTATTGCACCTCGCTCCAAAGCATAACCATCCCCGATTCGGTAATATGCATAGGAGATGAGGCATTCAATGGTTGCAAAAACCTAAAAACGGTCTATAATCTTTCCGAGCTAGATATCCAAAAGGGTGCGAACACACACGGAATGGTAGCATACTATGCCGAAAACGTATATAACGATTAACAAATAATAAAAAAACTAAATTTAGGCTAATTTGGGGGCGTTGAGATCCTGGCGTGTGCTTGTTGGTAACAAGTGGCGTCGCTATGCTCCGCCAAACAAGCACACGTGATAGGGTAAACTTAACTGAAATAGACTTGATTTAGGACGACTAAATCAAGTCTTTGATGCTATTACTAAAAATGAATAATCAATTTTATATGGGTAGAAATTATGGCGATTTTTAGTTGGATGGATGGAAGCGTTACGGATAACGTTAGAATCACACAAGTGTACGGGATACTTTTTACTAGAGATGCTAGGATATTATTGTTAAAGGATGGTAATAAGTATTCTTTTGCAGGAGGTAAGCCGGAAAAAGAAGATAACGGCATCAAGGAAACGCTAAGAAGGGAATTGATAGAGGAAGTCAACGTTACGATAGGCGAACCTTATATGGTCGGATATCAATTGGTTGATGAAGAAAACGGTATACCACCTTATGCGCAAGTTAGAATGACTGCGTTAATAGAAAACATAGGCGAGAAAAAGCCGGACCCCGCAACAGGTAAAACTTATGATAGGATGCTTGTTCCTTATTATAAGGGGGCTGAATTGTTGGGTTGGGGCGAGATTGGCGCTAAACAAATAGAATCCGCATTTCTGGTAGCAAAAGAAAGGTTTGGTTTTAATCAAATAAGTGAAACAATCGTTTTTATATAATAAAATAAAAAAGAAGACTTGACGTTGATGATATCAAGTCTTTTTTATTGTAATCGGTTAGAGTTTAAACTAGCTTTACAAAAACCTATCTTGTAAATATATGCTTATTATGATATAATAAAAAACACTATTTGGTGGAGTGAAGAAATGAATATTATTGGAAATAAAAATATAAACGGGTTATATAACGGCTATTGCGAAGCCTATTATGACGACGGAAACGTATATAAGGGAGAAATGCTTAATAGCCAAAGAAATGGTTTCGGAGAAATGAAGTATGCGGATGGTGGCTCCTACGTCGGTGAGTGGAAAGACGATGCTTTTCATGGTAAAGGACAACAAATATGGCCGGATGGTGGCTCTTTTGAGGGCACGTATAATATGTATAACGCATTGCATGGGACTTTGAAATATAAAACTGGCGCAATATATAAGGGCCGTCTTGATTGCTGGAAAAAAATAGGTTATGGCGAAATGTATTATCCTGACGGGGGCTCGTACGTGGGCGACTTTAAGGATGATATTTTCCATGGAAAAGGGAAGCAGGTGTGGCCGGATGGAACTTGGTATGAAGGAGAATATAGAGACGGATACATCAACGGAACCGGCACGCTTTATTATAGCAATGGTAAGAAAAAGTATCAAGGACAGTTCTATAATGGTTGGTATAATGGCATCGGACTAATTTATTATGAAAATGGTATTCCCATGTCCAACGGGCATTTTTTATATGGTCAAAAACATGGCGAAGTCGTAGAGTATCCTGATATTGGTAGCATGGACGTGCTTAACAATCACGCAAGATTCCTATACGATAATGGTAATATCGTCAAACTGCTCTCAAAAACAGAAAAATACGATAATTTGCCATTAAGAAAAGTCGATGGTGTTTTTTACTGTTTCGACATAAGCCAAGTTATAGATTTATCCGAGTCTGATATTAAATTTTCTAATTTGGAATTTACTGATAAATCGCTTTGGAATGATTTGGTCGCATATTGCAACGATAATAAAGATAAAAACGTTTATTTATATTGCGTGTTAAGTATGATTTACTACTATGGTAAGGTTTTTAAGCCTAACTATGCTTATGCGTATAAGTATGCGTTGGAAGGCGCAAATAGGGGCTCTAAAGATTGTCAAAGAATAGTGGGCTTTTTGTACGAGAAAGGCGAAGGTTGCTCGCAAAATTATAACACGTCTTTTATGTATTATAAAATGGCGGCTGATCAAAACGATGCAAAGTCGCAAGTAAACCTAGCAGGCTACTATTTGGACGGATTGGGTTGTGTAAAAAATCATAGTATGGCGTTTTACTATTTAAAGTTATCCGCAGAGCAAGGAAACGCTATTGCAAGAAACAATCTTGCAATATGTTATCAAAACGGATATGGTTGCGCAGTGGATTTGGAAGAAGCGTTTAGGTTGCTCAAGTTATCTGCGGGATATAACTACGTTAACGGCGCATATAACTTAGCAAATTGTTATTTTGAAGGAAAGGGCTGTGAGAAAAATTACGCAGAAGCGTCAAGGTGGTATTTGGTTGCTGCGAGCTATGGACATGCTAAGGCGCAAGCAATGATTGCATATTGTTACGAGAAGGGGCTTGGATGCATTAGAGAAATGGAATATGCAAAGTATTGGCAAACGCAAGCAAGGAAAAACGGATATAAGCCGTATTAAAGAGTAATGGGGTACTATGAGAGAAATTATAGAAAGAAAACTTGATGAAAAAAAGAAAAATATCAGCGTAATAGAACAATAAATGGAGAAGATAAGGTATGAAAAAAGTAATTAGACACGGCGTTTTTGAAACTAATAGTTCAAGTTCTCACTCTGTAAGCTTGAAGTACAAGTCTGACAAAGAAGAGTGGAGAAAGTCCAAAGAAATTTGCTATGAAGAAAAAGAAATACGCTCCGCAAAAGAAAAGATGCTACTGGTTTGGGGCATTTTTACGGAAGAAAAATTCACAACACTTAATTGGGATATTCAAAATGCAGACGATATAGATGACGAAGATGAACGCAAAGAGTATCTTGAAGAAATGGAAGCAAGCAAACAAGAATACGTTAACATTAGAGAAACTCTCATTAGAGAGTGCAAAAAGGTACAACCCATAGATGAAGAGGAAGTTAGAAATCTTATGATAGAAGCGGAAAACGAGCCGTGCCATCATCATCTATGTTGCAGATATTTTAATGAAGACTGTCTTGCTGATTGTACTTGTTGGTGTTCATGGAATAGTCTATATCGCGACCTTGGTTTAAACTATAGAAAAGATAGCGTGGAAGATTTTGCGAGAGCGCTTTTTAATCCTAACGTGTACTTTTTGACGGAAGAAGGCTTTTACGGCGGTTATTGGTATATTGAAAAGAACATATTCTAATGGAACTTTTAAGCGAGTATAAAAACGGTAATTACTCCGTAAAATTATATAGCGACGGCACCAAAGAACTTTTTACCGACGATGATGAATTTATCGCCGAGTTTCCCGATAGCATAGACTTAAAGATAACTAACTATTGCGAACTAAATTGTCCTATGTGCCACGAAGAATCATCGGTTTATGGCGCGCACGCAAACCTGAACGAGAGTTTTATAAGTAAACTTCACGCAGGGACGGAGCTTGCGATAGGGGGTGGCAATCCATTTTCTCATCCCGAGTTAGAAACTTTTTTGAGAAGGCTAAAAGAGCAAGGCGTTATTGCTAATATCACCATAAACGAAAAGCATTTGGAACGCTACAAAAGCGTGATAGAAAAGTTTATTGCGGAAAAACTTATATATGGTTTAGGGATATCTCTTTCTACTTATGAAGATAGCACTTTTAAGTTTGCAAGAGAATACTCGAGCGCTGTATTCCACGTCATATGTGGTGTCGCCGACCTTAAAAAACTGCTCAAGAAGGGTGGCTCTAAATATAAACTCTTAATTTTAGGATACAAGCAAAAGGGACGTGGCGAAAAATATTTTTCCGATGAAATAAAGGCGAAAATAGCGGAGTTTTATAAGGCGATACCATGCCTATTTGCTAGATACGGCATAGTTAGTTTTGATAATTTAGCCATAAAGCAACTTGACGTAAAAGAGCGTGTCGCAGACGAGATTTGGCAAGAGCGGTTTATGGGTGACGATGGACAAAACACCATGTACGTTGACCTTGTGGAAAGGGAGTTTGCAGTAAGTTCTACGTCTTCCATAAGGTATCCGTTGATGGAAAGCATAGAAGACATGTTTGAAAAAGTTAGGATAAAATAATTCTTTTACGCATACTAACTCTAAAGGAGATGGTATGAAAAAGAGAAAAGGAAGTAAAAGTGACCCGTTAGGCTCGTATACGGGCATAGCGGAAGACGGCGGAAAGCCTACGCAAGATGCGGATGATTTATAAAAAGAAGGACAAGAGTCCTTCTTTTTTATATTATGCGTTTAGCGGTTATAAAGTAACTCCAACGAGTTTGAGATATAGGCTCGATGACCGCATAATCACTTGCGGTATGGAGTATGTAATTGTCGCCTAGATATAAACCTACGTGGCGGACACGATTTATGCCCGTTGCATTATATCCGTTTGCATTTGTGAAAAACATAAGGTCTCCGCGTTTTAATTCGTCGACCGCGCTACCTTGATAGTATTGCTTTTTGCTTGTTACTTCCAGGAGATTACCGTTTCCCTTATAAAACATATACTGCATAAGCGCAGAGCAGTCGTATTTGCCGGGCACGAAATTGTAGTTTAGTATTCCGTTTCCCCAATGATATCTTTCCGAGCCATAAACGTATGGATGACCGAGTAGAGCAAGCCCGACTTTTATGACTTCTTCTATTTTATCGTTAGATTTTTCGATTTTTACGACTTTGACGTAATCTTTATGAACGTATGCCGTTTGCTCTTTATAGAGCGTGCGATACCATTCACCCAACTCTCCTTCTAGGGAAACCATATCGCCTTTATTGATGACTCCAAGCCTTTTTGCGCTAGTATTTGCTTTCGCTCTTACGTTTAGACTATCGACCGTTGCGCTCAAATAGTAAGCGTATTCCTTGGTTGGCACAGGCGGATTTTCCACTTCCACGTCTTCTTTTTCGCTTGGTATATCAGGCTCCGTGGATGGCGGTAGGGGTGGAATAATTTCCACTTCTTCTTCCGGTAAACTAGGAGTGTTTTCTAGATGGGGTAAATCGTTTTCTTCGTTTTTATGGCAAGCGGGCAACAATGCTCCGCAAGATACTACTATTATCGCTACTAGCAAAAGAGTTAAGAAATTCTTCATGGTTATATTTTAAAACGTTGTTTTTAGCGAGTCAACACACAAAAACTGGCAAAACCCAAGCCTTACCTATTGAATTCGATGCAAATGTATGATAAAATCAAAATATCAATTTTAAGAGAGTGGAACATGAGAAAACTCAAGAGAAAAATCATATCTTTCGTTTTAGTAATTTGCATACTTGGTGTATTGGGCTATACTGCGGCCGCATACGTAGGTTGTGGATTGGATGTACACATACACACAAAGGCCAAAGAAGGTCAAATAAAGGTTGCTTGCGTAGGCGACAGTATTACTTATGGAATGGCGGTAGTCAATTGGTTTGAAAATACCTATCCCAAGCAATTAGGAAAACTTCTTGGCGATGAATATCACGTGCAAAACTTTGGATTTAACGGCAAGACTGCGCAAGATAACAATGAAGAATCATATAGGGCGACCAAACTCTATGAAAAGAGTAAGGCGTATAGCCCCGATATCGTAATCTTGATGCTTGGCTCAAACGATAGTAAGCCGTATAACTTTGAAGGCAAGGAAGCATTTAAGCAAGCGGAAAGAGAACTTATAGAAACCTACTTGGGATTAGAAAGCAAACCCCGCCTAATTCTTGCAACCGTAAACGCAGGTTTCTACGTTCACGGCGCAACTGAAGGCGACTATATGTACGACATTAACGGCGAAAATATATTGATTATCAACGAAGCGGTAAAAGAACTTGCGGAAGAATACAATCTAACGCTGGTAGATACCTACGCGCTCACAAAAGACCATCCCGAATACTACAAAATAGATGGTATACATCCCAACAAGGATGGACAAGCAACGATGGCTAAAGCCTTCTATGAAGCGGTAATTAACGGATAGGAGAAGATATATGATTTCTACAATAAAGCAATTCTTAACTTATAAAAAGTGGTGGCACAGGTTGAAGACAATAATATCGGTTGCTTATTATGTGCTAATGCTAGCATATTTAATATGTGCTATGATTTTTGGAATAGGTAACTTGATAGTAAATGGCATTCTTCTAGGTGTAACAACAATTATTGCATTGATTACGGTTGTTTTAAGTGATAAAAAACTTAAGAAAAAGGTTAAAAAGAAAAAAGTTGTCAAAATAAAAACTATTAGAAAAGTAAAGCATATATTTAATATTGTAAAGATTATCGTTAAAACGTATACATTAGGTCTGACTTTGTATGGAATGTACGTAGCGGTTACAATGGTTTCACCTTTCGCAATAATATCGGCAATGCTATCAATTCTTATGTGGATTTTCAGTATCATCATAGAAATTGTATCATCTATATGGGATTCATTTTGCGATAGTGCTGAAAAAGACAAGGAACTTTTTGCAAGTTTATATGAAAAAGGAAAAGGATTTGTAAGCGAGAAATACGCCGAAGGTAAGGAATACACTCAAGAAAAACTAACGCAGGGAAAAGAATACGTACAAGAAAAATACGAGCAAGGAAAAGAATACGCGCAAGGCGTAGTCGAGCAAGGAAAAACTAAACTTGACGAAACAAAAACCGCCGTGCAAGATTTCTTTAAGAAAAGCAAAAAGGCAGAGTAAGTATATAGGAGTAAATATGTTCCCCGAAGTAAAGAAGAATTTTGGTTTTGGTTGTATGAGATTGCCAACTAATAAGATTGGAGCAATCGATTATAAAGAACTTTCTAAAATGGTAGATGCGTTTATGGACGCCGGATTTAATTACTTTGATACTGCGCGCGGTTATATGCTTATGCGCTCGGAAAGGGCTGTTAAGAAATGCTTAACTTCTCGCTATAAAAGGGAAGACTACGTTTTGACGGATAAGTTATCAGGTGGATTCTTCAAAAAGCCAGAAGATATAAGACCGCTTTTTGCAAAGCAATTAAAGGCTTGTGGGGTTGAGTATTTCGACTTCTATCTTATGCACGCTCAAGACGCAAAGGTATATGAGAAGTTCAAGGCTTGTAAGGCTTATGAAACTGCGTTTGAACTAAAAAAGGAAGGTAAGATAAAGCACGTTGGGCTTTCTTTCCATGATAAAGCAGAAGTGTTGGAAAATATACTTACCGAATACCCGGAAATAGAAGTAGTTCAAATCCAATTCAACTATCTCGACTACGACGACCCGTCGGTAGAAGGTAAGAAGTGTTACGACGTATGTAGGAAGTTTAATAAACCCATCATCGTTATGGAGCCTGTAAAGGGTGGAAGTCTTGTTAGGCTCCCCGATGATGCAAAGAAAGTTTTTGATGACCTTGGCGGCGGTTCATACGCAAGTTACGCTATAAGGTTTGCATCGTCCTTTGACGGCATATTTATGGTGCTTTCAGGCATGGGTAATATGCAAATGATGAACGATAATTTGAGTTATATGAAGGACTTTGAGCCTATAACTCAAACGGAACAAGAAGCGATCAATAAGGTCAAACTCATATGTCGCAAACAAAATGCAATACAATGTACGGGCTGTAAGTACTGCATAGACGGATGCCCTAAACATATTCCAATCCCTGATTTATTTGCGTGCCTAAACGACAAAAGGGCGAACAACACCTTTAATTCCAGTTACTATTATAGCATTCACGCAAAACGCGGTAAGGCTAGCGACTGCATAAAGTGCGGTAAATGTGAAGATGCTTGTCCGCAACACTTGGAAATAAGAAAACTTTTAGACGAAGTCAAAAAGGAATTTGGAAAATAAAAAAGAGCCATATGGCTCTTTTCTTTTATAGCTTTCCGTATAACCAACCCTTGATATAGGCGGAAATGGGAGATATGTCGTACAATGGAGTTATGCCAAGTTCCTTGTATTTGAGCGTGCCTTCATAGGAAATTGCATTTTTTAACCCCGTTAGATAGAGCTTTATTCCACTTTCTTTACAGTAGTTATAAAATTCTAAAGCTGCGTCGGATGCGGTATCTATCGTACCGCTATGGAATGAGTCGAGTAGTACGTATTTTACGGTTTTGGGAAATCTGGGATACACCATACCAACGTAAGGATATATGCGATATATGAAATCACATTGCGGGCCGATGTTCAAACGGCCTATGGGCTCAAAATTGCCTTCTAGGTCAACGAAATTGGTGTTTAGGACAAACTGTTCATCTTCATCAAAATAGCCGTAAGGCATATCGTAAATTGAGTCTAGTCTATCGGTATAAACGTAGCCGGCGCGGAGTCTATTGGCGCGGTGTACTATCGTGCGTTTGTCGTAAGGATTCTTATAAACGACAAAAGCCCCGCGACCACATTTGTTCTTTATGAAATTGATTGCGCCCCTAAGATTATCTATGCCATTAGCGTTTG
>JAZRAN010000143.1:0-1749 GCA_045634605.1 Candidatus Stercoripulliclostridium sp.
ATCGGGCAAAACAAGAGTATTTAGATTGCAAGATTGGAATGCGCTTTCGCCTACCTTTGTTATTTCGGCTGGGAATACTATTTCTTCTATCTCGTTGCTTTGGAATAGTTCGTTCGGTATTGACGTTCTTGAGCCGTTGAATACTACTCTTCTTATCCCATTACCCTTGAATACACCTTCGCCAAGTTGTACGGCTTCTTCTATTACAACTTCATTAGACAAAGAGCAATTCGCAAATGCTTCTTTCCCGATACTGGTAACACTCTTTGGGATTTCCGTGTTTCTAATATTGTTGGGCCCTTCCGGAAGGTTTATGGTGGTCAATTCATAACACATATAAAAAGCTTGATCGCCTATTTCACGCAATCCGTTAGGAAATACAACTTTCTCCAATTTGGTACACATAGAAAAGGCGTTGTTGCCTATTTTTTGCACGCTTTCTCCAAACACAACGCTTTCAAATTCCGAAAAATAAAATGCATTGTCCCCTATTTTCTTTACGCTATCGGGTATTTTTAAGGTAGATTGTTTCATATTCGTAAACGCAAACTCACCTATCTCTTCCACAGAGTTTCCTATGACAAGATTGGTAAGATTGGTTTTGAACGCAGTCTTTGCCCCTATTGTTTTTACGCCCGAACCAATTCTCAACGTTTCTAACCTAGAGCATTCTTCAAAAACGTTAGGTCCAAGTTCGGTTACATTGTCCGGAATTTCCATTTCAATTAATGATTTGCATTGTTTGAATGCCGCAGCCTTAATGCACTCTAAATGATCGTTAAGTTGAACTCGTATAAGTAATTTACAGTCCTTGAATGCTTTTGCCCCTACGTACCTAACGTTTGCTCCAAACTTGACGTCTATTAGTTCCGTACCCATAAAGGCTTCGTCCGCAATACCGACTATCCTTTTTCCGTTTACGCTATTAGGAATATTAAGTACCGATTGAGTGCTATCCTTTAAGCCGATTACTTCATATTCTTCCGAAGAAATCGACTTTAACTCTAAGTCTAAATCTTCTAGCGTTTGCTCGTTTTTTTCTATTTCTTCCTTCACAAGAAGTGCCGTTTCCAAAAGTTTATTCTTTTGCACAAGCACTATGACTCCCGCAGTCAACGCAACAACGGCAACTAATAATAAAACAATCAATAAAATAACAACTTTCTTTTTCATAATCGTACTCCTTAATTAAAATTAAAGGTAGCCTTCTTATATTAGATACTTTTTATTTACTAAAAAACCAAAATCTAGAAATCTTTTACTTATAATTTACATCAATTCTTGTTTTTGACACTTTTTTAGCCTTTCTACACTCATAGTAACATTATTACTACTCTTTGTCAATAGGCAATGAAAACGCTAAGCATACGCGCAATTTATTATCTAAATAACAAAAAGTCCCGATTTCTCGGGACTTTTCATTAGTTTAGGTGATTATTGATTTCATAATTTTATTTAGGAGCACTTAAAAACACGCTAGTTTAGATGAGATACAAGCAAACAAAAATCCCCACGACCGGATTTTACTTGGCGTAAATGACCGAGTGGGGATTTTATGTTTGTGAAGTAGGTCGCTAAAATAGCGTGTTTTTACTAGTCGTTGTACTCGGAAGTATCGATATCCTTCTTCTTACTATCAGCACTCTTGCGTACCTTTTCTTGTGCTTGCTTCTTTTCGAAGTCAGCGGGCATTGCAGAGTCAACCTTAACCTTGCGTAGTTTCTTAGTAACCTTAGTCTTAAGTTTTCT
>JAZRAN010000144.1:0-5080 GCA_045634605.1 Candidatus Stercoripulliclostridium sp.
GGCGCGCTTTTTATTGTGGTAAGCGAAGTTTTTTACGCTAGCGTCGTAACCCCTTATACTGTTTTTTGCTACGCCTTGGGTTACATATGCACGCTTGTGTTAGAAGATGAAAAATCCGGTAAAAAGCGCAATAAGAAACCCACTCGCAAACACTTTATTACCAAACTAAAACCGAAGATAAAAAGGAAAAAGAAAACCCCAAAAGACGAGTTGGTCGTTTCGGGGTAATTAGTATTTAGGTATCTTTACTTTTTGTTCGTGCTACCGAAACCGCCGTTTCTCTCTTCCGTAGCATCATCGTCATACGTGAGTCCGTACTCTAGGAAAATACCTTGCGCAAAGGCTTCTCCGGCTTTGATGGAAAGGCTCTTTCCTTCGTTAGACGCATTAGTCATCTTTATTTGAATATGCCCTTCGTTATCACTAAAATAATAATCTTGGTCTATAATACCTACGGTATTGTTTAGCCCTAGGCGATACTTGAATCCCAGTCCGCTTCTAGGGTAAATTTTTAGTACCCATCCTTCTTCCATATACGCTCTTATGCCCGTTGCTATCTTGATAGTTTCTCCAGGATTAAGAGTAAAATCTATGGGAGAATAAAAGTCGTAACCTGCGCTTCCTTTGGTAGCCCTTTTTGGTAACTTAATGGTATCGTACTCCGTAGCGGATGCTACGCCGTTAGAGTCAAGGATAAAACGGTCTAACGAAACCTTTTCAAAGCGAGCGATTTTTCTCATTATAGCTTGTTTTCTATCATCTTGATGGAGTAGTCAAGGCGTTCTAGGCTCTTTTCTTTACCTAGTATGCCTGCCATTTCCACAGCGCCACCGGGGGTAACTGCGGCGCCCGTCAAGCCCACTCTTACGCTCCATAGCATTTGACCTTTCTTCATTCCCATTGCTTCTGCTTTTTCCGCAAGAACAAGAGATACGTTTTCTTCGCTAAAATCTTCTATTGTTTCAAACGCTTCCTTTGCTCCCTTTAGAGCAACAAGGCCCATAGACGCATCCGCTTTTAGTTTCTTGTGATAGAAAAGTTCAAGGTCGTAATCGCCAAATTCTTCTATGAAAGCAACCTTGTCTAGTATGTCGGAAAGAACTTCTACGCGAGATTGTAATAGTACGTTCCACTTTTCATAATCGTACTTTCCTGCAATAACGCTCTTTTCATACCAAGGCTTTGCAAGCTCGGAAAATCTTTCCGGGCTGAGTTCCTTGATGTACAATGAGTTAAGCCACTTCATCTTTGCTTCATCAAAGATGGAGCCGGACTTAGAAATGCCGTCTACGTCGAATAGTTCGGTCAAGGTATCAATATCCATCTTTTCTATATCACTCTTAGGTGCCCAACCTAGAAGTGCGATATAGTTAACGATTGCTTCGGGAAGGTAACCTTTTGCTATAAAGTCTTCAAAGTTAGCATCGCCATAGCGCTTGGAAAGTTTTCTTTGCGCGTCCTTCATAATGGGGGGAAGGTGTATATACTTAGGCGGTTCCCAACCAAAGCTCTTGTAGATAAGGTTGTATTTTGGGGTGCTTGATAGATATTCGTTACCACGGGTGACGTGAGTGATTTGCATTAGGTGGTCGTCTACTACGTTAGCAAAGTTATAGGTAGGCATACCGTCGGACTTTAGTAGTACGTTATCTTCTAGGTCCGCGCAATCTACGTCTATTTGACCATAAACTAGGTCTTGGTAAGAAGTCATACCGCTTTCCGGTATGTTTTGTCTAATAACGTAAGGAACACCTGCTTTTAGCTTTTCTTCTATTTCTTCTTTAGTGAGCTTTAAGCAATGTTTATCATACTTACGGTTTCCGTTTTCATCAGTAAGGGATTCCAAACGTTCTTTATCGCAGAAACAATAGTATGCTCCGCCAAGTTCTACCAACTTATGAGCGTACTCTTTGTATATATCCTTTCTTTCACTTTGAACGTAAGGTCCAAACTCTCCGCCGTGAACGGGACTTTCGTCAATTTTGAAACCAACGGTGTCCATAGTACGATATACTAGGTCAACTGCGCCTTCTACAAAACGTTCTCTGTCGGTATCTTCTATGCGCAAAATAAATTCGCCACCATGATGGCGGGCGAAAAGGTATGAGTATAGGGCAGTCCTAAGGTTGCCTATGTGCATAAAACCGGTAGGACTAGGGGCAAATCTTGTTCTTACTTTCATATTACACCTTTATTTTAGAGTGGAAATTAGTTCGTATATTCTTTCTAGGTCTTCTTTGTTATAGTAATCGATGCAAATTCTACCCTTTGTATCATTACCCATAAGTTTAACTTTGGTGCCGAAAACACGCTTCATATCATCAACAAATTCACGCATTTCGAGAGAAAGACGAGATTTTTCTTTAGCGCTCATCTTGCGGGGGGCTTTGTCGGGGTTTAAGTAGTAGCGAACTTTTACTTCTAGTTCTCTAACGCTCATTTCTCCGTCCGCAGCTTGATATGCAAAGTCGATTTGAGTTTCTCTATCGCTAATCGGTATAAGCGCTCTTGCGTGTCCTGCGCTCAAACGGTCTTGGGCAACTAGGCTCTTTACTTCGTCTTCCAAACCAAGTAGACGAACGATATTAGCAACGCTACTTCTTGCTTTACCAATTCTGTTTGCAAGTTGTTCTTGCGTATATCCGTTGAGCTTCATAAGTTCTGCAACGGCTTCCGCTTCTTCTATTGCATTAAGATTTTCGCGTTGTAGGTTTTCGATAAGAGAAATTTCTCTTACCATCCTTTCGTCTATTTGCTTTACCATAGCGGGTATGGTATTTAGTCCAACGGCTTTAGCGGCGCGGTAACGACGTTCACCTGCTACTATCATGTATTTATCGTCGCGCTTAACTAGAATGATAGGTGAAATTACGCCTTGTACGCGTATGCTATCTTCCAACTCCCTTTGTTGCTTTTCGCCAAAATACTTACGGGGTTGGTTGGGGTTGGGCTCAATCATATCGAGTTCGATATTGTAAACTTTTTCACCTTCAACTACTTCGGTAGGTTGAACGGGAAGTATTCTTTCGTCTTCGATATTCGCTAGTAGTGCGCTCAATCCTTTACCTATTCTTTTTGCCATTGTTTCTCTCCTTTCGTCCTAAAGCGGATTACTTATTATTTTTTTATTGTGTCTTGGATATTCTTTGGACGTTACGCCCGTTTTTTCTATGATAATTAGGCTTCTTGCTTGACCTTCTAGTTCGTAAATGCGATTTTCTTTTACTTTTCCGCCAAGTATTTTGATGGCTTTTGTCGCATTTTTGAGTTCTTCTTCGCTCCTACCTTTGTAAGCGTACAAGCATCCGCCCTTTTTTATTAGCGGTAAGGTGTATTCTACGAGTTTGTTTAGCTCGGTTACCGCTCTTGCGGATGCGCTGTCAAACCCTTCTCTGTCATTACTTCTTGCAACGTCTTCCGCGCGAAGTTTGATGGCTCTTATTCCTTCCAAATCGAGTTTTTCTACCAGTTTTTCTAGGAAAATTACCTTTTTACCATTACTTTCCACCATCGTAACGTCAACGTCCGGACGGAAAATTTTTAGTACTACGGCAGGAAATCCCGCTCCGCTACCAACGTCGACGTGCCTTGCGCCACAAGGAATATCGTTTACTGCCCCGAGCGAGTCTGCAAAATGTTTTACTATTACTTCGTTTTCTTCCGTTATAGCGGTCAAATTGACGTTTTTGTTATACTCGACCAAAAAGTCCATATAAATTCTTAGGCTTTCCGCTTGACTTTCGTTACAATTAAAGCCCAAAGAAGTTAGTTTTGACATGATTTTTTGGTTGATATCCATCCCTTACCCACGCGCGTGTAATAGTTATAGTAATTATAACACTATATTTAATATCTTGCAAGCGTAAATTTTAAACACTTGATTTAATAAATCAAGAAGATATAAAAACGCCCGTGAGTTATTTTTCTCTCACGGGCTAAATTCATATTTTAGATTAAGCGTTCTTATTTTTCTTTTCCGGCTCGATTATGGGATGCTCTTTTAGGTACTCGACTCTCTTTTCATATGCCTTTTTCAAAATGAAAACGAGCGGTATTCCTACTACTACCATAAGTAAACTCCAAAATTGTGAAGGACTCATTCCGGGTACAAAACCACCGCGCTCGTCTCCTCGCCAAAATTCTATTACGAAACGAAGTATACCGTAGCCTATTAGGTAAATGGGAAGTCCATAGGGATTTTGCTTTTTGAGATAAAATACCAAAATTCCAATAAAAAGTACGAAAAGTCCAATCGCTTCTATGAGATTGGTAGGTACAACCTTTCCTTCTACCCCAATAAAATGCATACCGATAGGACTGTCCGTAGGTACGCCGTAGCAACATCCGGCAAACACGCAACCAAGTCTACCAAAAGCGTGTCCTAAAAGTAGGCCAAGCGGTACGGACGTGCAAATATCTATGATTTTTGATTGGAATTTTTTGCGGAAAATTACACATAGGGTAACAAACGTCACCGCTCCGCCGATAAAACCGCCCAAAAAGGTAAGTCCGTTGCCAAAAAGGTCAAAACCTTGCGAAGGGTCGTCAATGTAGGAATAGATTGCTTGGAATAATGCCGCGCAAAAGAATCCTACCGCTGCGGTAGCCACGCCGTTTACCGTAATAAAATCAACGTATTTACTTTCCAATTTATCTCTTTTTGCAAGTAGCCAAAATACGATAAAACAAGCAAGCACTCCTACTGCTACGCAAATACCATATAAAGTTATAACTCCGCCTATTTTATAAGGATACATAATTTTCTCCTTAACTTATTTTCTTCCTTTATTATACTGCAACGAGTAAAAATTATCAACGCTCTATATTATAGACCACTCTTGCGTAGGTATAGTATTAGCACCGTTACGTCGGCAGGCGTTACTCCGCTTATACGCGACGCTTGAGCAAGAGTCATAGGACGATGGTCCAAAAGTTTTTGACGCGCTTCCAATCGTAGCCCTTCTACTTGGGAATAATCTAGGTCTTGGGGAAGTTTCTTTTCTTCCATACGTCTTGCTTCCCTAATTGCCGTTTCTTCTTTCTTTAGATATCCTTCGTATTTTAGTTCGACAGCAACGTA
>JAZRAN010000145.1:0-2150 GCA_045634605.1 Candidatus Stercoripulliclostridium sp.
ATGATTTGCTTCATATCTCTCCGTTTGCTCTAATATATGCGGAGAAATACTCTTTGGTTACTCACCCCTAATTATTCTTATAGTACGCGCGGGGTCGTCCGATTTATAGACCGCTGAACCTGCGACCAGAATATCTACGCCTGCGTTTCTTACTTCTTCTGCGTTAGCTTCCCCTACTCCGCCGTCAATTTCTATTAGCGTATTAAGGTTATGCTCTTTGATATATGCTTTTGCTTTTTTGACGGTTTCCAACGTTTCCGGTATAAACTTTTGTCCGCCTAGCCCTGCGTATACGCTCATAACGAGAAGTAGGTCGCACTCGGGTAGAAGATGCGCCCAATCTTCAAACGGTACGTTAGGGTTAAGGACTATGCCCGCTTTAACTCCGTTTGCCTTAATAGTCTTTAGTGCGCCTAGCGGGTCTTCGCTCACTTCGGGATGGAAGGTAAGGTAGGATGCTCCGCACTTGCAAAATTCTTCTACGTATCTTTCCGGCTTAATTATCATAAGGTGCACGTCAAGGGGTAGCTCGCTAATGCCCTTTATCGCCTTTATCATAGGCATACCAAAAGTGAGATTTTTTACGTATACGCCGTCCATAACGTCGCAATGTACTAAATCTGCGCCCCATTCTTTGAGAGAGCGTACGCTACGCTCCATATTTACAAAATCGCCTGATAAAATTGATGGTGAAACTAATTTAGTCATAAAGTCTCCTTTTGTGCTCTTTTATTTCTTCGTATATCGCAAGATATCTCTCATACCTTTCCTTTGATATCTCGCCCCTTTCTACCGCTTGCTTAACGGCGCAGTCGGGCTCTTCGGTATGAGTACAACTCTTAAACCTGCATTTGTCTTGATATGGTATGAAATCTTCATAATAATAGGTTAGGTCTTCGGGATTTATGGAAACTATGGAAAGCATACTAAACCCACAAGTATCCATAATATCTCCGCCTAACGCAGAATAGATTTCTACATGTCTTGTAGTGTTTTTACCACGCTTAATCTTTGCGGATAAGCCGTCGGTTTTTAGGTTAAGGTCTAGTATTGCGTTTAGTAAACTCGTCTTACCTACCGCGCTTTGACCGGCAAAGCATACCACCTTGTTTTCTATATATGGTCTTAATTCTTCCAGCCCCTTCTTTTCTAATGCGGAAAGCGCTAGGCAATCTATATATTCCTTATAAGGAGCAAAAAGCGTATCTATTTCTTCCTTAGTCGCAAGGTCCGCCTTATTATATAGCAATACGGGAGTAATGCCTTCCAGGTGACAGTTGACAATGATTTTATCAATTAGGAGCATATCGGGCTCGGGCTCTTTTGCAACTACTATAAGAGCGCTATCAACGTTTGCAACAAAGGGTCTTACCAGTTGATTAGTCCTAGGCTTTACAACGTCAATGATAGCATCCCCACGCTCAAATACGATTTTTACGTCGTCACCAACGTATATATCGCCTTGAAGACGCAATTTACCGCGAGCAAAAGCGCGATATTCCTTGCCGTCTTCACCCCTTACGGTATAGCGATTAGATACTATTTTTACAACTTTTCCGTCAAGTGATTTACTCTTCATCTTCACCCCTGTTGACTACGTCGTGCTCAGCTAGATATTTTACCCTTAGTTGTCCGCAGGCGCCGTCTATATCGTTGCCCATACTATGCCTTAGCGTTGCGGATATGCCTTGTTTGTTTAGGTTGTCTATAAATTCCTTAATATAATTGCCCTTTATACCACGAAGTCCTTTTTCCTTGACGTAATTAAGGTTTATTAGATTGACGTGACAAGGGAAACCTTTTAGCAGTCTTGCAAGCTCGTCCGCGCTCTTCTTATCACTATTCTTCCCTTCTACTAAAGCATATTCGAATATAACTCTACGGCGAGTTTTTTCAAAATAATATTTTGCGGAGTCTATTAACTCCTTAATAGGATACGCCTTATTTACGGGCATAAGCGCAGAGCGTTTTTCATCGGTTGCTGCGTGCAAAGATATAGTTAGCACTACCGGAAGATTACTGTCCGCGAGCTCTCTTATTTTTGGTACTAATCCGGAAGTAGAAAGAGATACGTTCCTAAGACTTATGTTTATTCCCTTTTCTGCGCTCAAAATGGACAAAAATTTGGTTACTTCGTCATAATTATCAAG
>JAZRAN010000146.1:0-2121 GCA_045634605.1 Candidatus Stercoripulliclostridium sp.
ATTAAAATAAAAGAACGGCTCGCGCGAGCCGTCCTTCTTTTTTTATATCGATATTATGCTTTGAAGGGGGGGACGTCTAGTTCACAATCACTCAATGCAAACGTCATACAGGGATGTACGTATCCAAATTGTAGGTCGGCAAGCCTTCTTCCATCTCCACGCTTGGGTACGTATACGTTACCGCTAACGAGTCTACTATGACACCATCCGCACTCACCGCTACGGCAGTTTGCAGGAGCCAGTATGCCACCGCGTTCCATTGCCGTCAGCATGGTTTCTTCCGCCTTGCATTCTACAACCTTAGTTACTCCGCATACGCTAACGGTAAGATTAAAGGTTTTACCTACGTTATCTTGGGGATAATCGGCAATTCTTTCCGGGTTGCGATATTCACCAAACAATTCGTGACGAATAAACTTTCTGCGTAGACCAAGGGTTTCTATTTCCTTGTCTACAAAGTTGTACATTGCTTGGGGACCGCAAAGGAAAATGGAATAGTTACCTTCGGGAGCATATTTCTTAATAAGCTCTGCAGTAATAAATCCGCTTTCTTCTCCGTCAACCTTTTCTTCACTAAATACGTTGATGAGCTTGAACTTATCGGTTGCTTTCTCTATTGCCTTGAACTCGTCTTGGAACAATGCGTCAGCAGTCGTTCTTGAGCCATAAAGGAGTATTAAGGAGAAGTCTTCGTCACCGTTTGCAATAGACTTTGCAAGCGCTCTAAAAGGAGTGATACCGCTACCGCCGGCTACGCCTATTACGGTTTTTGCATCGCGCAATCTTTCATAGGTAAACGTTCCTTGGGGTGCGGAAACGGAAACTTTGGTACCCTTTACCCAATTATCTAGGATATACTCGGACGCAAGACCGCCTTCCACTCTCTTGATTGTTAGTTGATAGAAACCGCCAAGCGCATCCTTGGGGCAAGAAGAAATGGAATAAGGACGAGTAATTTCTATATCGCCTACTTTTAGTCTTATGGAAAGGTATTGACCTGCGCTAAAATACGCTAGGTTTTCCGTTCCGTTTTCCTTGTCTGCAACAAGAGTATAGGTCTTTACGTCATCACTAAAAACTTCTATATCGCTAACCACTAGACGTTGTACGTCGGGGTGCAATGCTTTTGCTATTTGGTTAGGATGATAACTGCTTTCGTGCTTGAGTTCTGCATACGGAGCTTCTTTGATTTTATTTTCTCTGGCCGGTTCTAATTTTAGGAAATCGGCGGGATTAAGTTTACTTATCTTGCTTGCCATATTAGTTACCCCCTTTTAGTTTTTTTACAACTCTAAGTCCTGCTTCTTCGCCGGTGATATACGCGCTTGAGTATCCGTCACCCATTATGCCGTGGCCACCGCAGAAACGCAAGCCCTTGATACCGCTATCTTTGACTTGAGCGGTGCTACGCATAACAACGTTATCCCATCCGGAGTTTCTATATCCATAAATAGTACCTTCGGGAGTGCCTAGGTATCTAGCAAAAGTTACGGGAGTTGCAATAGATATTTCTTCTATGTGGTCCATAATGTTTATGCCCATAGTTTCTTCATAGTCGCGAATATATTTTTCCGCAAGGTCCGTCTTATACTTCTTATATTCTTCGGGTTTTAGGTCCTTGGGAACATCGGAGCCGTAGATGGGCATCGTAAAGAACAAGGTGCAAGTACCTTCGGGAGAACTATCGGGAATAACCTTATTCAAGCAGTTTACGATATAGAAACCGCCGTCCAAACGATTGTCGTTTTGTTTTCTTGCATTACCTTCGTTTGCAACGAATACGGTATAGTCCTTAATTCCAATTTCATCAGGAGTTGCATCAAGTCCAATATATATGGTTGCAACGGAGATACCAAAATCTCTTGCATTAGCAAGCTTTACGTCACGCTCGGGAAGTTTTGCGTCCTTGGAGCGAGCGAATACGTTGTCCGCTATAACGTTGGATATTACTTCTTTCGCATAAAGCTTTTCGCCGTTTGCAACTACGCCTATTACGGCGCCTTCGTCGTTATATAAGAACTCGGTTACTTCGCTATTGTAACGAATTTCTCCGCCATTTTTATATATTACGTCGCAAAGAGCAAGAGAAAGCTCGTGTGAGCGCTTATAAGGCATAGCCGC
>JAZRAN010000147.1:0-4710 GCA_045634605.1 Candidatus Stercoripulliclostridium sp.
AAAATATAAATCACTTAAAAATGAGCCACAAAAGCCAGTTCTATGCCATGGTGATATAAATATAATGAACATTATGGTTGAGCAAAAAACCTTCAATTTAGTTGGTTTTATCGACCCATATCAACCTATATATGCCGACTATGCTTATGGTCTGTATCCCTTGGTAAACATGTGGGGAAACGTATATTATCTATATGAAACTTACAAAGAGATAACAAACAACACTGATGAAAATTTGGATTTCAAGGTTGTATTTTATGGACTGATAAACGAGATAATGTTTATACCTGCAAGCGGAATAGACTTTCCACCATGGTACCAGCTTTGGATGAGAAGGCTTAAGAAATGTAAATTCTAAAGAATAAAGCCCTAATAGAGTATTTTAACAAGTCTATTAGGGCTTTTAATTATCTAAAAGAAAAGACAGTATTGAATAACATCATGGTTCAACACTGTACCACTTGACGGAGCTTTTGAAATTCTCCGCTAAGAACATAACCCATTTGCCTGTATTTTTTTAATGCAGAAAAACGCTCCGCACTTGCGGAGCGTTTTCCCTTGTGAGCGAAACGAAGTGTAGCGAAGTTCATTTTGCATTTTGCATTCTGCATTTTGCATTTGCGGCGCATCGCTCCGCACTGTCTTATGGTGTTACTATTTAGTGTCATCTCAAAACCCAACGGAACAGCGACTTGACTTTCGGCAAACCCCGTGTTATTATGGTAATAGAAGAACAAATGTTCTAAAATTTCGCCCCGAAAATTAAATTCTACCAAGTGGAACTCTATCTCACGAGAGTTCAAAAAATTTAAAGATAAGGAGAAATTTGACTCAATGTTATCACTAAAAAGTACGGAAATTGTACTACTAATGGCGCCCGTTATCGACAAAAGACTGACCGCCATAAAAGGAAAAATGCTAGGGTATTCCGATATGCAATATCATCAAATGGGGCTTGATGCGGAAAGGTTTTTTAGTATGGTTATGGAAGAAAAAGACCGCTACGATGCCTTCGTTTTATTAAAGGACGCCATATCGACTGCGCTTAATGAAATAGGGGAAAGGGATAGGAAAATTATAGAATCAATCTATTTTGATTTTGCCACTTTCCAAGATATTGCGGACCTACTAGGCGCATCAAAGCACACGATATGGAGAAGAGCGTCAAAGGTAGTTTATAGCCTAAGTTGTCGCCTAAATTTATTGGGAATAACCCAAGAATTTGTGGACGAACACGTAGCAAAGGATGAAATATACGTCCTATGCGACAAGTATTTTGACCAATTAGCGTCAAGGTGGAAATATGAACAAAAATAAAAACACCGCCCTAGAAAGCCTATATAAGCGAGTTAGGGGATATGAGCAAATAGAAGAAACAACCGAGTATATTATAGACGAAAACGGAGAAAAACGCCCGGTAAAAGTCAAACGACAAGTCAAGTACGTTCCCCCTGACGTTACCGCCATAAAACTTTACGTAGAGCAAGTGGAAAAGGAAAACACCCTAAGTAATATGACGGATGAAGAACTGGAAAAAGAGAAAGCAAGAATAAAGGGAAAGTTGAAGTAAATGCAGAAAAGACTGCTACGCAGTCGCATTAAAGTTCTCTTACGAGAACGCATTAAAGTGCAACGCTCACGCTTGCACGCATTAAAGTCCAACAAGTTGGACGCAAGCCTTCGAGTGTAACACTCTCAGCAAGGATACTAATTATTATATTTCCTTGTGAGCGGAGCGTAAGCGGAGTGAAGATTGCGTTTTGCGATGCAAAACTTTATTGCGTGTGAACGAAGTGAACACTTTAATGCGAATTGCTTGCAATTCTTTATTGCGTTCCCAACGGGAACTTTATTGCGTTTTTGCTCGCAAAAACTTATCGTGTGCGTCTAAAAAACAATAGCGCCACCGTCCCCATACCAACCACAACAAGAGAAACCACAACTATTATTTTGACTTCCTTAGTAAGTTCTATTTGACCTTTTGTTTCATCTTGCGTTTGGGGTGGGGCGGTGATGCTCACTTCCGGTGTGAACGGAGCAATACTAACTTCGGTTACCCATTGCGCTCTAACGTATCCACGAGTGTTTTCGTACTTTACGTAGTACCAACTTTCCCCGCTTTCCGTTGGGTAAAGACCTAGGAAAGTGAAGGTCGAGTTAGTAGGTATAACTAGGGTAGATTCCGCTTGGGAGTCGGGGTATTTCTTCATTTGCACTCCGCTGAAATCACTATACTCGCTACTCACGTTCAAGTCGGTTTGGGTTCCCGTAGCAGTAAATTCGTATCCTATTGCTTGTACTTCGTTCTTTTTTACCTTCCCTGCAACACCATTAAAAGTTACGTAATAATAGACTTCGTCAAGGTTGTTTATTCTTGCGTAATAACTGCTTGGGAGCAAAAATATCTTCTCGCCCTTTTCATCATATAACCAAACGTCGCCGTCAATAACGACGTGCGGTGTAGAGTTATCGGCATAAGCCACCTTGGGCATAGCGGGGCAAAGGAGTATGAGTATAAGAACAAGTAACTTCATAACTAGATTATAAGGGTAAATGCGGAGCGCATTTTGGAAGAAATGGAGAAATTATGTTAATTACACACGATTGTTTTGATATTGCAAGTAGGCTAAAAGAAATTGACCCCGACTACACCTTGCACTATAACGAGCGAGCCAAAAAGTTTGAACTACGGGGCAAGAATAACACGCTACTTATCGTCTTTCCCTACGACCGCATAGACGCAAGAATGATTACTCACGCAAGACGAACGAGAGTAGAAAGAATCAAGGAAATCATAAGGGAAATGGACGAGCAAAACGAAAGGCTTATCGCAAGCAGGGAAAGGGCGCAAAACAATTACTACCAAGACCTACTTAAAGAAACGGCGGAGAAGCACTATGTTAAAAGACGAAAGGGAATTGATTGAAAGATATCTTGCCATAGAGCGAGAGCAAAAGCGCCGATATGACAATCGAGTTATAGAGCGCTACAACGCAGGCGAAGTCGTACACCAAAAGCAACTTGCCTTCCACAAATGCCAAAAGAGAAACAGGTGGGTATTCGGTGGAAACCGCTCGGGCAAAACGGAGTGCGGAGCCGTAGAGTGCGTATGGATGCTCCGTGGAATTCACCCATACCGACAAAACAAAAACGCAGTATCGGGTTGGGCGACAACCATTAGCGCAGAAGTGCAAAGGGACGTTACGCAAAAGAAGATACTCCGCTACCTTAACCCCGAGTGGATAGAAAAAATCATTATGTCGTCGGGGAGCGCCGACTCTCCCGAGCAAGGAGTAATAGACACCATTTTCGTGCGCTCGGCTCTCGGCGGAGTAAGTCAACTAACCTTCAAGAGTTACGAGCAGGGTAGGGAAAAATTCCAAGGCGCATCGCTCGACTTCGTGTGGCTTGATGAAGAACCGCCAAGGGATATCTACTACGAGTGCCTAATGCGAGTTATGGATAGGCGTGGAGATTTGTTCGGTACTATGACACCGCTAAAAGGCTTAACGTGGGTATATGACGACGTATATCTTAACCCCAAGGGTGACGAAGAAATTTGGACGGAGAGTATGGAGTGGAGCGACAACCCATTTTTACCAAAGGAAGAAATAGAGCGCCTTTCCAATACGCTTGACGGCGAAGATGCGGAAAGCAGGCGGTACGGACGCTTTATGTCAAACGGTGGACTTGTGTATCCCGAGTTTGATAGTTCGGTACACGTAATAGAGCCTTTTACGCTCCCCAAGGAGTGGCAAAGCGGAATAAGCATAGACCCCGGACTAAGCAATCCGCTCTCTTGTCACTTCTACTACGAAGACTATGACGGCAATATCTACGTTGCCTACGAGCATTACGAAAAGGGCAAGAGCGTAGACCATCACGCAAAGAAAATAATAGAGATAGCAAAAGAAATCGGTTGGCGTTTCCGCTCTGACGGACGGCTAGACGCCCTAATAGACAGCGCGTCAAACCAACGTACGCTAAGTAGCGAAAAGAGTGTTGCGGAACTATTTTACGAGCGTGGAATTGCCGTCAACACCAAGGTAAACAAGGACGTATTTAGCGGTATAAGTAAGGTAAGAGAACTTTTCCAAAGCCGTCCGCCAAGAGTGTATATCTTCAAAAACTGCGTCAACTTCATAAGGGAAATAAAGGGTTACAGTTGGGGAAACAACGATTCACCCATAAAGCGAGATGACCACGCTATGGACGAATTCCGCTACTACGTAATGGCGAATATACCAACTCCCGAGCCCGCAAAGCCAAAAAACAAACTACTTGCCCACAAGGAGCGCCTTGTACGAGAAAGAAACAGGAGAAAAAGAAATGGCTAGAGTAAAGTGGATAAAACTTTTCACCGACTTATTCGAAGACGAAAAAATCATAATGCTAGGCGCCCAACAAAACGGCGAAAGTCTAATACTAATTTGGTTAAAGCTTTTGTGCCTAGCGGGAAAGGTAAACGATGGCGGAGCGATAACCATAGGGGAGCAAAAGCCGTATACTGCGGAAATGCTATCAAAAATCTTACATAAAACCCTTGATGAAACCAACTCTGCGCTAGCCATCTTTGAAGAATACGATATGATTTCCCGCAAAAACGGAATTGTAAAAATCTTGTCGTGGGATAGGTATCAAAACGTAAAGTCGCTCAAAAAAATAAAGGAAGCAAACGCTAACAAGCAGGAAGAGAAAAGGAAGGAAGAG
>JAZRAN010000148.1:0-3027 GCA_045634605.1 Candidatus Stercoripulliclostridium sp.
GCGTAGGTGCCTCCGCCTATGGTAATTGCTTCGCCAACGGTGCCCGTTACGTCGTTATATGCGCCTAGTAGCGCAGTAATCAATGGGTCGTCTTTTGCAACGTACAATGGTAGATGGTACGCTCCGCGCTCTACTATGCCGTTTTGCTCTTTGAAGTAGGACTTGAATATTTCCGTTATCTCGTCCATCTTAATACATAGGGGATATCTAATATCAACGGTAACTTCAAGGGTGTTAGAAGTCGTTTTAGCAACGCCAAAATTCAAAGAGAGCGATCCACTGCGCTCATCGGAAAGGTTGAGTTTCATACCTTTTCCGTCGTTAGAATAGAAGGCGTTATAAACGCATGCCAATGTGTCATCGTACGGCGAGAGAATTTCAAATAGCTTTGTTAGCGCATTATCGCCTTTTTGCGGTGTAGAGCCGTGAGCGCTTATACCGCTTGTCGTAATAGTGATAAGCCCGTTTTCTTCTGTTACGTTTGCGCCTAATGAGATAGCTCTTTCTTTTAGTCCGCTTATCGTTGTTACGGTTGCTACGGCTTTATCCGGTACTACGTTGGCTCTTTCGCCACTTACCAAATTTACTAAAAATTTAGGTTTGGGTAACGAAACTTTATGATATACTACCCCTTTCTCGCAGTTTATAACAGGGAAGTCTGCGTCGGGGCTAAATCCTTCTTGTGGCATTTTTTCCCTTTTTGCATACTCGTCCATGCACTTCCAACCGCTTTCTTCGTTACATCCAAGTATAAAACGTATGCATTTTGTAGGTTTAAGGCCTTCATTTAGTAATTGAGCGCAGGCATATAAAGCAGCAATAAAAGGACCTTTGTCATCTAGTGTTCCCCTTCCGTAAAGGTAACCGTCTTCTATATCTCCACCAAAGGGGTTGTGTTGCCAAGTATTAGAAACGGGTACCACGTCTAAATGAGCCAGTATCCCAAATAGCGGTAAATATTCACTTCCTATATCGCCATATCCGTAGTAATAATCGCCGTTAACAGTCCTAAAACCAAACTCTTTTAGTAGATTAAGAGAGTAGTCGAGAGCTTCCTTGTTGCCATCGCCGAAGGGGGCTCCAGCTTTAGCAGGGGCTTGTACGGAATTAATTTTAATTAGGTCTTGTAGACTTTTGATTGCGTCGTCAAACGAAACTTTCATACAAATACTTCCTTTTTTGAATTTTAAGAAAATTTTCTTATAATATTATACACTATTTTCTCAAAATATGTTATCTTTTATATATAAAAATTTTAAGGTGCAAAATGGCGGAAGGCAGAAGAGAAAGAATGAGAAATAAAATTCGCTCGCGCGGTGTAGACGGACTACCACCGCATGAAGTCGTAGAATTTTTACTTTATCCTTTTGTTCCAAGAAAAGATACTTCTCCGCTTGCAAAAACACTACTTGCGGAATTCGGCGGTTTAGATAGATTATTTGATGCAAGTGAAGATCAACTTTTGAGTATTCCGGGTATGCCCAAAATGGCGGCGCTTACTTTTCCGCAATACAAACGACTTATTTCAAAAGCGGAAATGACGTCTATTAAAAATAGAATAAAAGACGTAAAAGACCCTATGCAATTGGGAAAATATTGTGTAAAGTTACTGGAAAATTGCGTAAATGAAAGAGTTGTAGCCATATATCTTGATGCAAACCAAAGAATTATAGAGCAAAAAATAATTTCTGATGGCAATAATACTAGCAGCAAAGTAGATTTTGTTGCAATTTCCAAAGGCGCAATTTTATATAACGCAAAGTACGTAGTTATAACGCACAATCATCCTAATGGTTCGCTTGTTGCATCAACTGATGATAATATTATAACTCAAAACCTAAAACGTCATCTTGAACAACTAGGGGTAATATTGTTAGAGCACGTAATAGTAAGCGGACCGGATTTCATAAACATAATACGTTCTGTCGAAATTGAAGAAGACTAGAGTTTATAAGGGAGCGAAAGCTCTCTTTTTTGTTTGCGCAAAAAATACAAAACATAACAAAAACCGCAAAAACGACTCCAATACAATAATATTAGCAAACCAAACGCAGTGTGGATAACTATGTGGATAATGCCGCTTATTTGTGGATAAGTAAGGCGTATAAGTTGCAATATAAGTCGAAAATTGGCACATAGGGCGACCTAAACGCGAAAAAATGCTAGATTTTGGAGAACGTTATGTTTTTAGTTGTGGATAAAAGAAGGTTATTGATATCGGCAGTAGTAATTGTTTTGATTTTAGCAATTTTTGCTACCATAGGGGTAGTTTATTGTTATTTGCCCAGGCGAGAATATATTATAGTTATAGACGTTGGGCATGGTGGTAGCGATAACGGAGTTTTAGGTAATGAAAGCGGTGTTTCGGAAGCCGAAATAAATCTTTTAGTTGCCTATAATTTGAAGTCCAAGTTGGAAGAACGTGGCGCTAGCGTTGTTTTAACCAGGGAAGGAAAGAGTGTTTTGAACGGAGAAAGTGGGACGAAAAAGGATGACTTTGAAAAAAGAAAAAGTATAATTAACAAAGAAAAACCCGACGTGGTAGTAAGTGTTCATCAAAACAAATTCCCGGATTCCACCAGGCGCGGAGCGCAAGTATTTTTCTCCGCTCAAAGCGCGGAAAGTAAAGCTCTTGCCGATGCAGTGCAAGCGGGACTTAACGAGCTTAATTTACAAAACGTAAACAGAAAATTCGACGCCTTAAAAGGCGACTACTATATACTTGCTTGTTCAAAGTACCCTTCTTGCATCGTGGAGTGCGGTTTTCTTTCTAATGCGGAAGATGAAAAGCTGCTGTTAGACGCAAATTATAGAGACGAGCTTGCTAAAAAGATAACAAAAGGTATTTTTGCATATCTTAGCGAAAGCAGTTTATAAAACGATTACCCCCCTAAAATTGCTTGACACCGCTTGGGTTATAATATATAATGCAATAGCGCTCTTAATAATATAAATCGCGCGTAAGTTTAAAAATTAACCGAATAGGAGAAAATAGCAATGAAAAGAACTTATCAACCCAAAAAACGT
>JAZRAN010000149.1:0-7322 GCA_045634605.1 Candidatus Stercoripulliclostridium sp.
CTACCCTTTAGCTTACCCATAACTTGAACGGGGATTTCTACGCTATCATCAATGAGCTTTGCGGGGTCGTACTTGGGCCAACTTGCCTTTTCTATCTTTTCTCCGGTAACGATTTCATAAAGTTCGCTAGTCAAGTGGGGAGCAACGGGGTTAAGAAGGATTGCCATGGTGGTGAGTTCCTTCTTGCTTACCTTTCCGCGAGAAGATACCGTGTTGAGAGCTGTCATAATCTTTGCGATTGCGGTGTTGAACTTGCACGCTTCGTAATCGTCGCTTACCGTCTTTACGAGTAGGTCAAGGTTTAGGTCGGAAGTGTCGCAGTTTTCTACTAGGATATCTTGTAGTGACCAGAATCTTTGGTGGAAACGGTTGCAACCCTTTATGCCTTCTGCGCTCCAAGGAGCAGGTTTTTCGTAGTCGCCTATAAACATTATAAATAGACGGAGAACGTCTGCGCCGTATTGCTTTACAACGTCGTCGGGATTTACAACGTTACCACGAGATTTACTCATTTTTTCGCCGTCCGCGCCAAGTATCAAGCCTTGGTAAGATCTTCTAACGTAGGGTTCTTCGTGTTCTACTACGCCGATATCGTATAGGAATTGGTTCCAGAAACGGCTATATATAAGGTGGCGCGTAACGTGTTCCATACCACCGTTATACCAATCTACTTGTCCCCAGTACTTGTGAGCGTCGGGATTTACAACGTGCTTGTCATCCTTGGGGCTTTGGTAACGCAAGAAGTACCAACTTGAGCCTGCCCATTGGGGCATGGTATCGGTTTCACGCTTGGAAGGAGCGCCACAAATAGGACAAGTGGTGTTAACCCAATCGGTGCACTTGGTCAAAGGACTGGTGCCGTCGTCGGTGGGAGTAAAGTCTTCTAGCGTGGGAAGAGTTAGGGGAAGTTCGTTTTCCGGTACGGTAACTTGTCCGCAGTGGGGACAGTTGATAATCGGAATGGGTTCGCCCCAATATCTTTGACGGTTGAACGCCCAGTCTTTCATCTTGTAGTCGGTCTTTGCGTGGCCAACGCCAAGTTCTTCCATCTTTTCTATCATCTTTGCGATAGCGGGCTTAACTTGTAGTCCGTTTAGGAAGTCGCTGTTTACCATAACGCCCGCGCCTTCTTTTGCGCAGTAGGGCTCTTCTTGTACGTCAACGTCGCTTTTTATGACTTCTATGATGGGAAGGTTATACTTCTTAGCGAAATCCCAGTCGCGTTTGTCGTGGGCAGGAACTGCCATTATAGCGCCGGTGCCGTAATCCATCATAACGTAGTCTGCGGTAAAAATCGGAATTTCGGTACCCGTAATTGGGTTAATAGCAACCATACCTTCTACTTTTATGCCGGTCTTGTCCTTGTTGACTTGTACACGGTCAAACTCTTTTTTGAGCTTTGCTTGTTCTTGGTAAGCGGTAACTTCGTCTGCGTTAACGATATATTCTTTGTTGTCGCGGAGAAGGGGATGCTCGGGAGAAACGACTAGGAAGGTAGCGCCAAAAATGGTATCGGGACGAGTGGTATAAACTACCAAGGGATACTCTACTCCACCATATTTTACCTTGAAGGTAACTTCTGCGCCTTGGGATTTGCCTATCCAATTTTGTTGCTCGGTCTTAATTCTTTCCGGGAAGTTTACGTTTTCTAGTCCGCTCAAAAGTCTTTCCGCATAGTCGCGAATTTTTAGGAACCAAACGTCTTTTTCCTTTTGAACTACTTCTGCGCCACAGCGGTCGCAAAGTCCGCCTTGGCTTTCTTCGTTAGCGAGAACAACTTTACAGTTGGGGCAGAAGTTAACGGTGGTGGTAGCTTTATATGCTAGACCCTTTTTGAATAGTTGGATAAAAATCCATTGGGTCCACTTGTAATAATCGGGGTCGGTGGTGTCTATGGTACGAGCCCAATCAAAGCTGTAACCGACTTGTTTTAGTTGCCTTTCGAATTGAGTGATGTTTTTGTCGGTAACTATGCGTGGATGTTGCTTGGTTTGCATAGCGTAGTTTTCGGTAGGTAGACCAAATGCGTCGTAGCCGATGGGGAAGAGTACGTTGTAGCCTTCAAGACGTTTTTTTCTTGCGATAACTTCCATAGAAGAAAACGCTCTTATGTGTCCAACGTGTAGACCTGCGCCACTGGGATACGGGAACTCGATTAGGCCGTAAAACTTGGGCTCAGAAGTGTCTTCGCCGGTTTCAAAAACTTTACCTTCGTACCAATAATTTTGCCATTTTTTTTCGACTTTAGAAAAATCGTATTTTTGTGCCATGATTTTTACTTCCTATAAATTAAAATTTATCCTACCTATTATACAATAACCGCTTGCTTTTAGCAAGTGAATATAAAATTATTTGCGCATATTTGCTCTTTATTAATAAAAAAGCGCGCGTACTCACGCGACTTCACTAAATCTACACTCAATTTATATTGCTTTTGCACGTGTGTATGGTGTATAATTACATATATGGCTAAAATATTCTCATCCCGTAACGTAATGCTTGCAGTTGCCACGATACTAGTTATCGTGCTTATCGTTGCGTGCGTTTTGGTTAGCATAAAGCCGAAAGTCGATTATAAAGGCGTGCTTGACGCAAACGAAGTTACGAAGACGGAAGGAGTAATATATAGCTTGGAAACGGAAAACGAATTCAAGCGTAATATGAGCTCGTTTTTGGAAAAGGCGCTAGCATCGTTTTTTAATACGATAGAAGAATTCAAGGGCACGCAAATAGAGATAAACAATTCCGCATCTGTGTCCGTTCCCCTTATGAATATGTTTTCTAGGGCGGGAATACCATCTAACAAACTTATTAATTTTTCCAACTACCTAAAAAATCTTAATACCGACGATGCGGTAATGGCTTTTTGGCTTTATATCATAAGGGCTGACGAGCAACCCGACGGCACTTATACGGGAAGATTTGCTACCCCCGCAGAGCTTGCTGAAATTTTTACCGGAAAAGTCGACTTCGGTTACGCTGTAACCGATATAATAGAAAACACCGCGCTTACCGCAGAAGAAGTCGGTAGGCTTATTTATGAACTCATATACACTTTTGCCGACGTCGAGCAACGCAACGTATTGACGAGCGTAGGTAGACCGAGCTTTGTAAACCTTTTCGTTTCCGCTACGACCATATATGAAGCATACGTGGAGTTTAGTTTGGTTGGCGGTTCTCTACAAGAAGCAAGAATACTTGGCGAACTTGCTTATGAAATGGGTTCGGAACTGGATGAACTCATAGAAGGACACGGCGTTCAAGCGCTACTTACCGCTTTATGGCTAAACGGCGAAAAAGCCATTGACGATACTAAACTCAAAGAGTTTTTGGCATCCGCAGGCGTAGACTCGTCCACACTCGTTGACGTAGACGAAGTCAATACCGCGTTAAGAGCGGGCATCAACGTTGCGGAATTCGGCATATATTTTGCTCGAACTACCCTTATGGAATTGGGCAACGCGCCTTTTGAAAACCTTGCAACGTATATAGCCGGAGAAAAGGAAAACGCAGAAGAATATTTGTACGTGCATCAAATAACGCTTGCTCGCGCAATGGTTAGCGGTATAAACGATGCGTTAACTAAGGGTGGCCTTATAAAGAATAGAGAAAAACTTATAGAAGGGCTTGCAAACTTCAAGTTGACAGTCGAGCAGACGGCGGTTGAAATTCCCGATACCGATGCTCGCCTGGAAGAAATAGAAGTCTACTTTACCGAGTATTTTGATATTCTTTACGCATTGGAAAACGATTACGCAAGCGTAAGTAGGGTAGAAGATTTATCAAGCTTTAGCGAACAAGATTTGATAAAGCTCAAAGAGTATTCGGCAACCCTTAATGAGTTTAATTATAAAGATATGAGCGTGGGTATGGATAACTTGGCGTCTACGCTAATTGTAAATATAACCTTTAATATTTTAAGTCAAATAATGAACGAAGCCTTGGATGGCGCAGTCAATTAGGAGTAAATATGGCAGTTTTATCTTGCTTGAACGTAACTAAATATTTTGGAGAAAACCGCGTTCTCAACAACGTTTCCTTGGATATTGAAAGGGGTAGCTTTGTTTCCATAGTCGGCGCGTCCGGCTCAGGCAAAAGTACGCTACTTACCATTTTGGGCGGTATAGATAAGCCTAGCGAAGGTAGCGTTATTTTGGACGGCGTAGAAATTTCCAAGATGAGCGAAAAAGAGCTTGCCATACTGCGTAGAACTAAACTTGGATTCGTGTTCCAATTTTTTAATCTTGCGCCGTATTTGACTGCGGAAGAAAACGTATTGTTACCCATTACTCTCAGGGGCAAAGTTACGGAAGAAGATAAAAAGAAAGCTACCGAGCTTATGGAATATCTAGGCATAAGCGAACTAAAAAACAAACTTCCGGGCAAGATGAGCGGTGGAGAGCAACAACGCGTTGCGATTGCAAGGGGACTTATAATCAATCCCGAAGTTATACTTCTTGACGAGCCGACGGGTAACCTTGATAGTAAAAATTCGGAAGAAATAATGAATCTTCTCAAACGTATAAACAAAGAATTTAATACGACCATAGTGCAAGTTACGCACTCTGACGTCAACGCAAATTACGGCAACGTATTAATAACGATAAAGGACGGCAAGATTATCCGTCAAGACGTAGAAAAAGAAGACGCAATAGAAGAAGTCGTAGAAGTAGCGGAAGAAAATAGCGCGGAATAGGAAAATATGAAGGCATTTTTAAGGCACGTTTTAAGGAGCGCAGACTCGGAAAAAGGACAAGTAGCCGTAATCGTAATAACGATTGCGCTAGTTACTTGTATGCTTTTTATCGCCCTTGGAATGTACGACGTATTCTTCAATCTTAATATGGCGGAGTACGATAGGGTTGCTCAAGGAGCGGATATGCTACTTGGCGACAACTTCGGCGGCGGAGAAGTATTTAGTAGAGCAAGAGTACAAAGAATAATTTCCGCAGAGCCTGAAGGCGAAATAAAAGACGTTACGTATTTTACCAAGATACCTACTATATTAAAGACCAAAACGGAGTCTAAGTCCGTGTTGGTGGAAGCTACCGACCTAGAAGAATATCTTGCCAAAAAAACCATAAAATACGTTGATATTTTTGACGCTAATACCCAAAATCCCGATTTGCCATATCACGAAGCAGGCGGATACAGCTCCGTAATAATAAGCGAAGGCTTTGCAAAAGAAACGGGAATAAAGGCGGGGGAAATCGTGCAAGTTTACCTTCCTACCTATAATATGTATACCGATTTGGTAGTAAGGGCGATAGCGCTAAACGAAGGTATATTCGGCTCTGGCACCGACCTTAACGTGCTTGTTGACTTTGATGCGGTAGGTAGTCAAGGACAAGTAAACGCAGTATATATAAACTTTACCGACGACGCTCTCTTTGAGAAATACGAAAGCATTTTTAAGACCTATTTCCCGACCGTAGAGTGTGGCGAAGGCAATAGTTATAGCGAAGTAGTAAGCATAGTTACTAACAACACGCTACTGTTTTCTATCGCTCTCGTTTTCTTGGTCGCAACCCTTGGACTAATACTATTTACTTCATACTTGATTATTTCTCGCAATCGTATGAGTGAGATGATAGTGTTTAAGTCCGCAGGCGCAACGCCAAGTCAAGTTGCCCTAATTATGATAATGGAAGTCGTATTCTACGCAGTGGTCGGCGGAGCCGTTGGACTAATGCTTGGTAGAGTGATGATGGGGGTAGTTACCACCGCGCTTTTACCGCATGCGCCTTATGCCGTAACCTATCCTTTCTGTAAGTTCTTGGTTGCGTTTATAGTGGCTATTGCGGTATCCATACTTTCCACTTTGGTACCCGTATTGCAAGTAAGTAAGAAAACGGTAAGAGAGCTTTCTAGTTCCGGATTTAAGGGCGCGAAAGAGTCTAATTTGACGGCGTTTATAGTAAGTAGCGCGCTCGTCGTAGGTATTGCCGTTGCGTACGCTTTCCTTAGTGGAATTGCTCTTTTGATTCTTTCCGTTGCGCTCATTATAGCAATAGCGTTTTGGATATACGCATCCATTGGTTACGTTACCACTTTCGTAGGCAAATTGCTCCAAAAGATAGTGGGCGGTGGCGCTACGTATCTAGCAGGTATTAGCGTAAAGCGCTCTAGCGCAATGCGTACCGTTACCACCTTGATAGCGGTAGTCATAACTTTCTCTTTCCTAATTACTCAACTCGTTGGCATAGTAAAAGATGCTACCATACCTTTTAGGAGCAGATACGATGCCGATTACGTCGTGCTTGCGCAAGAAAATATGGAAGAGAGCGATTTCAATTTAATAAAGGGTACGGCGCTTAACGTACAAGGCGTAGACGGAGTAGGTTGGTTTAATTCCAGCGACTACAATCCCGTGGGCGACGACGATACGGAAATTACTATTTACGGCGTAGGCGACCAATGGGCGCTCGAGCATTGTACGACGGGGCTTGATAGCGGAGTGGAAGAGCGTTGGAAAAATGCGGATAAACCCATCGTGCTAAACCAAAACGTAGCTATGCTACTTGGCGTAGAAATAGGCGATAAAGTATCCTTTACGCCCGAGCACGAAGACTTCAAGGCGGAAACGCATGAGTTTACCGTCGTTGGCATAGATAAGAGCGTTTCACAATGGGATATGGTTGCTTACTGTGACTATAAGGTAAATTATCGTATGACGCAAAAGGCCACCTTCCTTGTTAGCGCAACGGAAGTTAACGCAGAAACTTTTGTCGACCTAAGAGATGCAATAGAAGGACTTAATCTTTCTATGACTTTTGCCTTAACCTTTGATGAGTGGGCGTATGCTGAGCAAGAAAACTTTGCCGGAGTCGGTCCCCTTATGACGTTACTGCAAATTTTGGTTTGGGTAATTTCTATTATGGGCGTTGGCAATATCGCAATCGTTACCGTATACGATAGAAGAGCGGAATTCAGACTTTATAAACTTTCCGGTATGTCTAGTGGCGATTACCTAAAATTTGCGCTCGGCGAAGGCATCGTAACCGCTATTTCCGGTGGTCTATTAGGATTTATTGCAGGCTATGCGGTAAATATGCTGGTGCCTAGTCTTGGCTCTATAATCCAAAGATATAGTAGCTTTAACGTTATGCCGTGGCAATTGCTTTCCACTTTCGCAATAGGCGTCGTTGCCTTTATGATTTTATGGATGATAATAGCTCTTGTAAACCGCAATATCAAGACCGGCTCGATAAACGAGCGTAACCTAAATAGATAGCGCTTATATTATTATTTATAATAAAATTGGCTTATTCTATTGCGCACGCCTTATAAATATGTTAAAATCTTCAAATAATAATCTTCCT
>JAZRAN010000150.1:0-4918 GCA_045634605.1 Candidatus Stercoripulliclostridium sp.
CCGCCGGGGGTTGAGCCTTTTTGCTACCCGTAATGCTTACGACTAAAAGTACTAAAACGGTAACAACGTAAGGAATCAACTTGATTAGCGCGCTCTTTGTGGAAGAATCGCCACCTACGAAGTAGGGCAAAACGTAAAGAACACCGAACACGATAGAGCCGATAATTGCAAGGCTCGGGCGCCACAAAGTAAATATTACAAGAGCGATTGCAAGCCAACCGAAAGCTTCTATGGTTGCATAGCTATCGTACATACCTTGAACGTAGTCCATAACGTAGAAGAATCCACCTAGGCCGGCTATACCGCTACCCGTCAATATGGAAACGTATTTATACCTATCGACCTTGATGCCCACTGCATCCGCCGCCGCAGGATTTTCGCCTACTGCGCGAAGGCCTAGACCAATCTTGGAGCGTTTTAGGAATATGGATGCTATAATCGCTATTCCCATTGCAAGATATACGAGTATGCCATATGAGAAGAACAAATCGCCAAACCAACCTAGTTTATCTGCAAAGGGGAAACCTTGAGCAATATAGGTGCTTGCTATAGAGAAGTTAACGCGCTCAACGTAGTTATCCATAATAAATTGAGCAAAGCCCGTACCAAAAGTCGTAAGAGCAAGACCGGTTATATTTTGGTTACATTTTAGCGTTACGGTTAAAAGAGCGTATATAGCTCCAAGTACGCCTGCAAACAAGAACGCCATTATAACGCCTATTAATACTAGAGCTAAGTAGTTGGGCTCATTAGGGTTAGATAATCCACCCATATATAAAGCAACGCCCAAGCAACCGCCTGCCGTACCTGCGCACATAATGCCGGGAATACCAAGGTTAAGGTGACCGGATTTTTCGGTTAGAATTTCACCGGTACAACCGAACAAGAAAACTGCGGAGAATCTAATTGCGCTTTGTAGTAATTGTATCATACTATTCATCCCCCTTTTCCGTAACTTCGGTATTTTCTATTACGGCAGTTTCCGTAGCGGTTTCTACTACTTCCGCCTTAGCCGTTTTATTCTTTAATTTGACGTTGAACACCACTTTATATTGAATAAAGAACGCGCATGCGATAATAAAGAAATATACTAGTCCTATAATTAGGTTTGCTATGCTATCGTTAGTTAGACCGAAGTCCATACGAACTTGTTCCATACCTTTCGTTACAAAGGTAACAAGTCCGCAAGTAGAGATAATCATAAGGGGATTACAATTACCTAGCCAAGTTGTCATAATTGCCGTAAAGCCCATATTTTGAGCCGTCTTTACGCCTATCGTGTGGCTCATACCACTCGTGAGAAGAAGGCCGACCAATCCACAAATAGCGCCCGATAAAATCATAGTTCTAATAACTACCATCTTTACGTTAATGCCTATGTATCTTGCGGTATTGGGGCTATCGCCAACTACGCTTAGTTCGTATCCGTGTTTGCTATAACGAAGATATACGAAAATTATAGCAGTCATAACTACGCCGAAAAGAATTATAAGAAGATAAGGATTACCGAGCGCAGGAAGATTGCCGTATTTGATGGGTTCTAGAACACCTGAACCACTCTTTACCCAAACTGCAAGGAAGAAAGTAACGAGTCCGGTTGCAATATAGTTTAGCATAAGAGTGAGAAGTGATTCGTTTGTGTTAAAGAACGCCTTACAAAGAGCAGGTATAACCGCCCATATTGCACCTGCTATTGCGCTTGCGAAGATTGCTACTATTACGATGACGGTATCGTCTGTCTTTCCGCCCATATAGAACATGCAAGCAATGGCTGCAAGCCCGCCAATTAGTATTTGACCGTTACCGCCCAAGTTCCAAAATTTCATTTTGAACGCAGGAACAAGAGCCATAGAAACGGAAAGCAAAAGCGCCATTTGTTGAAGGAATACCCAAATCTTTCTGGGACTTCCAAAACATCCGTCAATAAGAGATGCAAAGAAGGTGAAGGGGTCGCCCTTTGATGCAAGCGAGCTTATTACACCGCCAATAAAAAGAGAAAGAAGAATTGCTACGGCATAAATAAGAATCTTATAGCCGATTTTTAGGTCTTCACGCTTTACTATATGGAAAAGGGGTTCGCGTTTAGCTTTAATATTATTACTCATTTACGTCTTCTCCTTTACCTTCGGTTTTCTCTTTTTCTTCTTCCCATTCTTCTTCGGTAAGGTGACTGTCCTTTGCCTTGCCGTAGTTCTTGTCCGCATTGATTTCGGTTAAGTCCAAAGAACCGGTCATCATCAAACCGAGTTGTTCTTTGGTTACTCTATCGGCGTGAACGATACCCATATTCTTACCATGACAAAGAACCATAATCTTGTCGCAAAGAGCAAGCATAACATCAAGGTCTTCACCTATGAAAAGAATGCCCGTGCCATTTGCCTTTTGCTCGTTTAGAATATTGTAGATTGCGTAAGAAGAGTTAATGTCTAGTCCACGAACGGGATATGCCGTAATTATAACGTTAGGACCGGACTCAATTTCACGTCCAACCAAAACCTTTTGTACGTTACCACCGGAAAGACGCCTTACGGGTGTTTCCGTAGATGGAGTAACTATTTCTAGTTTTTCTATTAGCGCTTCCGCATTTTTTCTCGCCGTCTTTCTGTCTACGAAAGGTCCCTTTTTATCGTTATAGGTCTTAAGCATCATATTATCGGTGATAGAAAAGTTGGGGGCAAGTCCCATGCCAAGTCTATCTTCCGGTATAAAGCTCATGGAAATACCCTTGTCGATAATTGCTTTTGCAGGAAGTCCTACGATGCTTTCGCCCTTGTGGCAAATAGCTCCGTTTTCTATCTTCCTAAGACCTGCAACGGCTTCGCAAAGCTCCTTTTGTCCACAACCCGCTATGCCTGCAACGCCCAAAATTTCACCGCCACGAATATAAAAGCTTACGTCGTCTATCTTCTTTGCGCCGTCGTCGCCCTTTATGGAAATATTGCGGATTTCTAAAAGCGGTCTATCAAAATTGATTTCCGTCCTTTCGATTTTAAGGTCGATTTTCTTACCTACCATCATTTCGGTAAGTTCTTTTTCATTAGTTTCCGCAGTGTTTACGGTACCAACGTATTCACCCTTACGAAGAATGGTAACCTTGTCGGAAATAGCCATAACTTCATTAAGCTTATGGGTAATGATTATGATAGATTTGCCGTCTTCACGCATCTTGCGTAGTACGTCGAAAAGCTTTTCTATTTCTTGGGGAGTCAAAACTGCGGTAGGTTCGTCTAGGATGAGAATTTCCGCGCCCCTATAAAGCACTTTTATGATTTCGACTGTCTGTTTTTCGGAAACGGACATATCGTATATTTTCTTGTTTAAGTCGATTTCAAAGCCGTACTTGTCGGCAACTTCTTGTAGGACCTTTGCCCTATTCTTTGCCAAAAAGTCAAACTTTATAAACTTGCCAACCTTAACAAAAGGAAGAGCGGCTACTTTTAGATATGTAAGAAGAGTTTCGCCTAACACCTTAAAGTCTATGGCCTTACTCTTCTTGCCTTCCTTTTCTACTTCCTTAATTATGCTTTCGCTAGGAAGCGTAGCAAGTGTTTTCTTTGCGTTTTCGCTTATGGAATACGTAGGCATCTTTTCGCCAAGCAAAATATTATCTGCCGCGCTAAAAACGTCAACCAACTTAAAGTGTTGGTGAATCATACCTATTTTATAATTGAAAGCGTCTTGGGGAGAAGTAATATGCGTCTTCTTTCCATCAATAAAAATTTCGCCTTCATCGGGATAATATATACCCGATATCATGTTCATTAGCGTCGTTTTTCCGCTACCATTTTCGCCTAAGAGAGAAAGGATTTCTCCTTTTTCCAAAACCAAATTGACGTTTTTGTTAGCAACGACGGAGCCGAACGTTTTAGTAATGTTTTTTAGTTCAAGAGCAACGTTGTTCACAATAGTTTCTCCATTAGTATAAAAGCGTGTTTATACTTATAGGGCGGAGTGTTTAACGCTCCGCCCGTTCATAAGTTTTAATTAAGTTAGTTTTACTTCAATTAGCCGATGATGGTGATACCGTCGATGATGATATCGAAGTAAGGAGCAGAACGCTTGGAAGATTCGGTGAAGATGCCGTTTTCGATAGCGTCGGTTTCGCCTGCGAAGTCGCCTAGGTCGATGATGTCTGCATTGTAAGCAACGAGCTTGCCGTTAGCATCCATGGTGATGTTGCCATAGGTGTCGTTTGCCTTAGCGTTTCTTACGGTGAATTTAGCGGTATCGAATACCTTGAGGGTTCCACCCATAAGTTGTGCTTTAACTGCATCCAATTTAGCTTGGGTGCCTGCTGCAGCAGCTTGTCCAAGAGCGGTAATTTGAACGGAACCGGTTGCAAGAGTGCCGGTGTAATCTTTAACGATTTCCTTATTGTTCATAACGCAATCAAGCATATATTCGAAGTAGGGTTGCCAGTTAATCTTGGAAGCGATAACGAAGGTGCTTTCGGAAGAAACGCCGTTGTAGAATACGTTGGGAACGTTAGCTTCTTTACATGCGGTAGGAACGCCCATAGAGTCAGCGTGACCGGAAACTAGCTTTGCGCCTGCAGAGATTAGAGATTCAGCAGCGCTCTTTTCGCCAGCTTCATCATACCAAGAGTTGGTGTACTTAACTTTCATAGTTACGTTAGGAACGATGCTCTTAACGCCAAGATAGAAAGAAGTGTAACCGGAAATAACTTCTGCATAGGGCCATGCGCCTACGTAACCGATGATTGCTTCTTCGTTGGTGATGTCTTCGCCGTACATTTCGATAAGCTTCATGCCTGCTGCAACACCTGCAAGATATCTGCCTTCATAGATAGATGCGAAAGCATTGTGGAAGTTAGCAGGGGTATCGTTGGATGCGTCGTTGTCAAGAGAAAGACTTGCGCCGGTACCGGTAGCGTGGCAGAATTGAACGTTAGCAAATT
>JAZRAN010000151.1:0-6720 GCA_045634605.1 Candidatus Stercoripulliclostridium sp.
CATTTTGGCGAATTATTTCAAAAACCAAAAAGGCAAGCGAAAGGCTTGCCTTTTTTAATGCAAAATAACGCTATGTGAGTGCGGAGTCCGGAGCGCGGAACGCGGAACGACTTCACTACACTTCGTTTCGCTCACAAGGAAAAACGCTTTGCGTTTCTTCTCTCATTGTAAAGATTTCTACTGCACGGTATTGCGTGTTCGTATCTATGGCTACAAAAAATCGGTATCTATGGATACGAATACCACGTTTGTTTCCTTATAATAACAAGTGGTGGAATTTTAATTTGTTTTTTGCTCGATTTATCTATTGCTTTTTTCGTGCGCGTGTGTTATAATATGCGACAATAAATTTTATTTATATAGGAGAATAGAATTTTGGCTAAAGTTATTATTGCTAAAGATACTTGTAAGGGTTGCGGACTATGTGTTCGCGCTTGCCCCAAAAACGTACTTGCTCTTTCCAAGGAAGAAACCAATAAAGCAGGTTACTTTGTTGCGGAAGTCCAAAACGATGGTTGCATAGGTTGTACTGCTTGCGCAGTTATGTGCCCCGACGTCGCTATTACCGTAGAAAGATAGGAGAAAATTATGAAAGTTTTAATGAAAGGTAACGAAGCGGTTGCAGAAGCCGCAGTTAGAGGTGGTTGCCGTGCTTTCTTCGGCTATCCCATCACTCCCCAAAACGAAATTCCCGAATATCTTTCGAGAAGACTTCCCGAAGTAGGCGGTTGTTTCATACAAGCGGAAAGTGAAGTTAGCGCAATCAATATGGTTTACGGCGCAGCAGGCGCCGGCGCTCGCGCTATGACTTCTTCATCTTCCCCCGGCATCAGCCTTAAGCAAGAAGGTATAAGTTACATCTGTGGCGCAGAACTTCCTTGCGTTATAGTCAATATGGTTCGTGGCGGTCCCGGACTAGGCGGTATTCAACCCGCTCAAAGCGACTACTTCCAAAGCGTAAAAGGCGGTGGACACGGTGACTATCATATGTTGGTTTATGCTCCAAGTTCCGTTCAAGAAGCAGTTAACCTTACCTACAATGCGTTTGATAAGGCTGACGAATATCGTATGCCCGTTATGATTCTTGGCGACGGTATGATAGGTCAAATTATGGAAGCAGTTGAACTTCCCGAAATGAAGGACCCTGCAACCTTCCCCAAAAAAGAATGGGCAACCGACGGCACCGGTGTTGGCAAAAATCGTAGAATTATCAACTCTCTATACATCGAACCCGACGTACTTGAAGAAGTAAACCATAGACTATTCGCTCGTTACGACGTACTAAAAGAACAAGAAGTAAAGTGCGAAAAGTATCTTACCGACGATGCGGAAATCGTTATAGTTGCATACGGCACCGTTGCAAGAATTGCAAAGAGCGCTGTAAACGACCTTCGTGAAAAGGGTATCAAAGTAGGTCTTGTTCGTCCTATCACTCTTTATCCGTATCCCGAAAAGATTATAAACGAAGTCGCAAAGCAAGATAGCGTTAAGAAGTTCGTAACCATCGAGCTTTCTATGGGGCAAATGATAGAAGACGTTCGCCTAGCCGTCAACGGTCTCAAACCCGTTGAATTCTACGGAAGAACCGGCGGTAACGTTATGACTCCCGACGACATCGTCAATTACGTTTTAGCAAAGGAGAACAAATAATATGGCAGTAGTATTCAAGAAAACAAATATGCTAACGGAAACTCCTTTCCATTATTGCCCCGGATGCACCCACGGCATCGCTCATAGACTTGTTGCGGAATGCTTGGAAGAACTCGGCGTAGAAGGCAACGTTATAGGTATCGCTCCCGTAGGTTGCGCAGTTTTTGCTTACAACTACTTTAACTGCGATATGCAACAAGCTGCTCACGGCAGAGCTCCTTCTCTTGCTACCGGCGTTAAACGTACCAACCCCGACAAAGTCGTATTCGCATATCAAGGCGACGGCGACCTTGCAAGTATAGGTACTGCGGAAATTATACACGCTGCCGCTCGTGGCGAAAACGTTACCATAATCTTCATCAACAACGCTATTTACGGTATGACCGGCGGTCAAATGGCTCCTACTACGCTAGTAGGTCAAAAGTCAACTACTTCCCAATCCGGTAGACAAGTTGCAATAAACGGTAACCCAATCCGCGTATGTGAAATGCTCGCAACCCTAGATGGTCCTTCTTATATCGCAAGATGCTCTCTTGCCGATACCGCTGGCGTAAACAAGGCGAAGAAGGCTATCAAGAAGGCTTTCGAAAACCAAATCGCAGGCAAGGGCTTTAGTATGGTAGAACTACTTTCCAGCTGTCCTACCAACTGGGGTATGACTCCCACCCAAGCAGTTGATTTCGTTAAGGAAGAAATGACCAAAGTATTCCCCCTAGGCGTCTATAAGGACATCGACAAGGAATAATTACGTCTTCACAAACGTTAATATTAGGAGTATAATAATATGGAAGAAAAAATCATAATAGCAGGTTTCGGCGGACAAGGCGTATTAAGTTTAGGTCAATTTATCGCTTACGCCGCAATCGCAGATAATAAAGAAGTTACTTGGCTACCTAGTTACGGCCCCGAAATGCGTGGCGGTACCAGTAATTGTAGCGTAGTAGTATGCGACAAGGAAGTTGCTTCCCCCATAGTCGCTCGCCCCGATTGCCTAATCGCAATGAACAAGCCCAGCCTTTATAAGTTTGTTGATAAAGTAAAGGAAGGCGGTACGATTATCGTTAACAGCTCTCTCATTCCCGACAAGGTAGAAAGAGATGACGTTAAGGCAGTTTACGTTGACGCTCAAGCGCTCGCTTTGGAAGCGGGCAACGCAAGAACGGCTAACATAGTAGTTCTTGGCGCTTATATTGCGCTTAGCGGTCTATTTAGCCTAGAACTCGTTGGCGAAATGATAAAGAATAAGTTCCAAAACAAGCCCAAAGTTATTCCTGCAAATTTGAAGGCTTTGGAACTAGGTTATAATTCGGCAAAATAGGGCAACCTAAATATAAGCCGAAAAGGTGGAAAATGAGCTTTTTTACTGAAATAGCAATATTATTCCAAGGTATGAGTTGGATAGTGTGGTTGACGCTCGTCTTAGGATACGTCTTCATACTCATAGAGCTTTTCCAACCGGGATTTGGAGTATTCGGAACGGTAGGGGCGGCGATAATTGCGCTTGGTATCGTCCTTAGGGTAAGCGAAGGCGACGGCAATATCTTTGCGCAGATATTCATCATCGTCTTTATGGTGTCGGTAGCAACGCTAATTGCTTTTATAGCGCTTGCCCTAACCGCAAAAAAGGGATGGGTTATGCGTTCGCCGCTTGCGGAATCCGCTACCCAAGAAGTATCTACCCAAGAAATAGACGTCAACTCATTCAAGGGTAAATATGGAGTCGCTCTAACCGACCTTACCCCAATAGGTACCGCTAACCTGGAAGGCGAAGTTGTCGACGTAGCAAGCGAAGGTTTCTATATCGATAAGGGCGAAAACGTGTTCGTTACAAGAATAGAAGACGGCAAAATCAAAGTTGATAGAGCCGAAAATTAGTACTTATAGCCTATTAAGCGTCTTAAAGGTCGTTTGATAGGCTAAATTTATAATATCTAAAATAACACCCAAAAAGGAGAATAAAGATGGGCGCAGGTTGGATAGTTTTGATAATTATTGCTTGTCTGCTTTTAGTAGGCTTTGTATTGCTCGTACCATTTGGTATTTGGTTTAGAGCATTGGTTTCGGGCGCTCCCGTATCAATTCCAAGACTCATAGGTATGCGTCTTCGCAGAGTCAAGGTCGCTATGATAGTAGACGCATATATCACCGGTAAAAAGGCCGGCCTTGATATTGAAATCGCTACCCTAGAAACGCACTATATGGCAAAAGGCGACGTTATAAAAGTAGTTAACGCGCTAATTTCCGCTCATAGCGCAAATATCGACCTTGATATTAGGACGGCTATGGCAATCGACCTTGCAGGCCGTGACGTATTAAACGCTGTTAAGGTTTCCGTCAACCCCAAAGTAATAGAAACTCCTATGATTTCCGCTATTGCAAAGGACGGCATAGAACTTCGAGCAAAGGCTAGGGTTACCGTTAGGGCAAACATAGAGCGCTTGATTGGTGGCGCAGGCGAAGAAACCATTATCGCTCGTGTAGGCGAAGGTATCGTTACCACGATTGGCTCGGCAAAAGAGCATAAGGAAGTGTTGGAAAATCCCGATAGCATTTCTAAAAAAGTGCTTGATAAAGGTCTTGATATCGGCACCGCTTATGAAATTTTGTCCATTGATATAGCCGACGTTGACGTAGGTAGAAACATTGGCGCTCAATTGCAAATGGACCAAGCGGAAGCGGACAAGAGAGTTGCTCAAGCAAAGGCGGAAGAAAGAAGGGCGTTAGCTATTGCGGAAGAGCAAGAAATGAAGGCGAAAACCCAAGAAATGAGAGCGCAAGTAGTAAGCGCGGAAGCAGAAGTACCGCGCGCTTTGGCAGAAGCGTTAAAGAACGGAAAAATGGGCGTAATGGATTATTACAATATGCTCAACTTACAAGCGGATACCGCAATGCGTAATACCATTGGCGGAGAATCGGGCGCCCAAAACGGCAATAAGAAATAATGAGTGATATACACGAACATCCGTTAACCGAAGGAGAAATTAGCGTAGAAAACGCCTTTATACTACCTTTTGATAGCGAAGGATGCGAAGAGCATTACGAAGAAAGGGTAATAAAGGAAGACGCTAACTATAAGCGCGCGGATGAAATAGAAATAGAAAATCCCTACCTAAAAGCCATAATCGTTGGCGAAGCTCTTGCTACGCCGAGATGTAAAAAACCTTTTTGGAAAAAGTAGGGGTAAGGAGTAATATGAGAAAGGCAGGCGCATTACTACCTATCTTTTCGCTAATGGGCGAATACGGCATAGGGGACTTTGGCGCAAGTAGTAAATATTTTATCGATTTCATTAGGGATGCCGGCTTTAAGATTTGGCAAATTTTACCTATCACTACCATAGGCGCAGGCAATAGCCCGTATTCCGGGGTATCCGCTTTTGCCGGCAACTACCTTTTTATTGATATAGAAAGTTTGCCGGAAAGACTGCTTACAAAGCAAGAAAAGGAGAGCTTTAAGCTCTATTCTCCCTACAAAATCGACTACGAAAAGGTCAAGGAAAATAAGGCAAAAGCGCTATCCCTTGCTTACTCTAGGATTAGCGAAGACGACCTAAAAGAAATAGAAACGTTTAGGGCGGAAAACGCTTTTTGGCTAGACGATTACGCTCTGTTTATGGCTCTTTCCGAGCGTCTTGGCGGAGCTTGGCTAAACTGGGATGACGGACTAAAATTCCGTAAGAAGTCGGCTCTTGATAAGGCTAAAAAGGAATATAAGGATAGAATTTACTACTATTATTTTGAGCAATATTACTTCTTTAAGTGTTGGAATTCTTTGAAGGAATACGCAAAAAAACGTGGCGTAGAAATCTTTGGCGATATGCCCATTTACGTTTCCTTTGATTCCCCCGACGTTTGGGCGCACGCAGATATTTTTGCGCTTGACGAAGACCTAACCCCCAAGGAAGTGGCGGGCGTACCCCCGGATTATTTTGCGTTAGAAGGACAACTTTGGAACAATCCACTTTACGATTGGGAGAAGATGAAAAAGACTTCTTACAAGTGGTTTGTGGAAAGAATTTTACATAGCCTAAAACTTTACGATATTTTGAGAATTGACCATTTTAGGGGACTCTGTGAGTATTGGGCGGTACCTAAAACTAGCAAAACCGCAAAAATAGGGGAGTGGAAAAAAGGTCCGGGTATGGAACTTTGGAAGGAAGTAGAGAAGTTCGTAAAAGAGCCTAAAATAGTTGCCGAAGACCTTGGAATTATAGACGACAAAGTAGTTGCTTACTTGAAGGAAACGGGTTTCCCCGGTATGCGTGTACTACAATTTGCTTTTGATGGAAATAGGGACAATATACATCTTCCCTACAACTATGATAAGAACACTTACGCATACACTGCAACCCACGATAACAACACTTCTCTCGGTTGGCTCTACGAACTTGACTCCGACGTAAGACGTGGAGTCTTGGACTTCTTGGAAATAGACGAGCATGCTTGGGGAATTGGTGGTAAAAACTGCGTGTCCACCAAGGCTATGGCAAAGCAAACTCTTTCTTCCAGCGCTCACGTTGCAATCATCCCCGTCCAAGACCTAACCGGTTACGGCGCCGACACCCGTGTTAACACCCCCGGCGAGCCTGATAACAACTGGGAATTCCGCATTACTATGAATACTCTCGATGACGTAGACGTGCCGTATTATAGGTACTTGATTTCCAAATACGGCAGGTAAAAACGCACTATTTTAGCGACCTACTTCACAAACTAAACAATCTCCGCTCGGTCATTTACGTCTAGTAAACTCCCGTCGCGGAGATTTTTGTTTGCTTGTATCTCATCTAAACTAGTGCGTTTTTAAGTGCTCCAAAAATTGCTTGGGTGCGAATACCACGCATTTTAGCGACCTACTTTACAAAACAAAAAAGGCAAGCAAAAGCTTGTCTTTTTTTAATGCAGAATTCACATTTTGCATTTATTCAACCACGTTGAATATCACTTCTCCTTTTCCGACTATGCTCAAGGTGTAGTTTGGTATGAAAGAATACGTTTTGCCGTCTATAAGGTCCGCTTGGTGGAGAGTAGGGGCGAGTCCTTGTCCGCTCTTTTTGGCTTGGGCTTCGCT
>JAZRAN010000152.1:0-1993 GCA_045634605.1 Candidatus Stercoripulliclostridium sp.
AAGCGCGGAAATGGTCGTTTCTATGCGACTAGGCTCAACGTTTGGGTCTTCCGGCTCAACGGGAGTTCCGGGTTCATCGGGCTCTTCGCTTTCTTCCACTTCTACTAAATTAAAGTTTTGTCTTAGCGGAAGAACTCTAAATATGCCTGTCGTGGTAAACCAGTCGCCTATAACGATATTAAGCTCGATTTCCTTACCTACGTAAGCGCTGATTACGTTTAGGTCATCGTCCATAATGGAAGACTTTAGTTGTATCTTGTTTGAGCCGTCAACCAAGTTATAATAGTTTCCGTCTTGGGTTAATACGCCACTCGTTCTATATACCTTATGGTCGTATACCATAGATGATTGAGCGCTATTTTCCGCAATAATTTGAGCAATGCTAGTTATGCTCGTCGGAATATTATAGGAGCCACCTATTGCGCCGTAATCAAGGTTAGTAACAAGCATTTGCGGTAGTGAATAATATGGATTTGCCTTACCCGTTGCAGTAATGGTTTGTCCCATATATAGTCCCGAGTAATCGGTTTTGAGATATAGATTACCCGTTCCGTCTTTAATAAAGATACCGTTTTTATCGCAAGAATACGCTACACCGCTAACCTTTACTTCCGTAGCCGTATAGCCCGAAAAACCAGTAATAAATTCCGATATAGTAAGCGTTTCCGTAGTATCCGCAGGGGGATTTACGTCATCTCCGCCACTCGGGGGATTTACGTCATCATCACCTTCTTCATCGAAGAAGTCTATTAGCAAGGAGCGAAGCAGTACTTCCGTTTCTACGTAATTAGCAGATGATATACCGCCGAATTGAGAGCTGTAACGAGTGTTTTCAAATACGTAATCTATTACTGCAAGTTGATAGATTGTGTTATCGTTCAAGGCGTTATAATTTCCGCCTACGTCACTATCTACTTGATAGTATAGATAACTGCTGTTTTGTGAGCAAACGGACTTGATGAGCGCTCCGCTAATGTTCACTAGAACTACTGCGTTGTTAAAGGGGAATACTTCGAATACTTCGGCCTTAGTGATTTCGCCTGCATCGATGCTTGCCCTTACGCCACCGGTATTTATAATTGATACGTCTACGTCACCAAAATCATAACCTTCGTAGTCGTAAGTCAACATAAGGTCGGTTGCATATCTACCTAGGGTTTCTTCCGATATGCCATATGCGGTGGTCGTTAAAACTTCGTTTGAATCATCTATAACCGCTTGGTACTTATTTATGACTGCTTGTACTCTGGAAGAAATTGCGTAATCGGAAGGATAGTGCTTGTTTGCAGTAGAATAACGATATACGTTATTTGCGTTTACGGTTAGCACTACTTCTTTTAGATTTTGGTTTTTATGATTACATTGAACTACGGAAATATCCTTGCCATCCGTTCTAGTTAGAAGTTCCGTAATATCATAGTGAGTGTGCGCGCAAAAGATTGCATCTATAACACTATCTCCGCTAAGGGAAGCAATGCTTTCGTTGATACCTTCGTCATAATCGTGAGTAGCAACTACTACAACGTCGCAGTTTTCCGTGTTTCTTAGGTAAGATGCGGTATCTCTAATAATATTCATTGGGGGAACGAAATCATAGTCCCTAACGTACCTTGTTAGAATGCTACTTTCATGACCGTCACCCATTATTCCAATGATACCTACCTTGACTCCGTCTTGCTCTACAATATGGTAGGCATCTACCCAGCTTGGACGAGTTTGGGTTCCCTTTAGGAAAATATTAGCGCCCAAGAACGGGAAGTTTGCTTCTCCGTTTGCTTGGTTGCCGTCTTTATACGCAGCAATTTTATCTAGTCCCCAGTCGAACTCGTGGTTGCCTAGGACAAAGCAATCCAGTTCCATTGCGTTAAAGGCTTCTACCAATGCAAGTCCATAGGTTTCGCCACTTACGTAAGAGCCTTGGAAGGCATCTCCGTTATGAATAAAAATTTGGTCGCCCTTTTGATTTTTTAGAGAACTAATCAAACTATCTACG
>JAZRAN010000153.1:0-2674 GCA_045634605.1 Candidatus Stercoripulliclostridium sp.
TTTCCTTTGGAAACACGGCTTCACTCCGCTTTGCTCCGCTCACAAGGAAGAATATATTTATTTAATCCTTAACGCTCACGCAGTGAGTAGTTAACGCTTGCGTAAGCAAGTAGTTATCGCCACCGATTAGGTGGTAGTTATCGCCTACGAAGTAGGTAGTTAACGCAAAATGCAAATGAACCACTCTTGTACTTGTTTGTGTAGCGTAGCGGAACAAAGCGTATTTTGCTTTTTGCATTAAAAAAGACAAGCCTTTCGGCTTGCCTTTGCTTTACTTGTTTTGCTTATTTCTTTTTGGGAAGAATTGCGCTATACCAACTCTTGCCGTGCTTTTCTTTGTATGCGTTGGACTTTGCAATCAAATCGGTTACAACGCTAACGGCAATTATGATTAAGCCGATAACGACGAAGATAGCGAGTAGTCCTTGCCAAAGGATGTTTAGGGAAGTTTTTAGCACTTCCGTATTCATGGGTGATAGGTTATCAAAGGATGCGAGTAACATATTTATCATATTTATTTCCCCCTTATTAGAGAACAAGACCGATAATCAAGCCACCGACGATAGCGGATGCGATTTGACCGGATACGTTAACGCCAACAGCGTGCATTAGTAGGTGGTTGCTCGGGTCTTCTTGTATGCCAAGTTTTTCCGCAACACGAGCTGCCATCGGGAAAGCGGAGATACCCGCAGCGCCGATGATGGGGTTAATTTTATTCTTGGTAAATAGGTTCATAAACTTTGCGCAGAATACACCGCCGATGGTGTCGAATACGAAAGCGAAAAGACCTAGACCCATAATGATTAGGGTTTCTATTCTTAGGAAGGCTTCCGCTTGCATTTGGAACGCAATGGTGATGCCAAGTAGCAAAGTGATGATGTTGGAGAAAGTCGTTTGAGCTGTCTCGGAAAGGGATTGTAGTACCCCACACTCACGGATTAGGTTACCGAACATAAGCATTCCAACGAGTGAGAGAGATTCGGGAGCGATAAGTCCCGCGATAACGGTAACGATGATGGGGAACAAAATTCTCGTTAACTTAGTAACGTTGGTAGAAGTATATTGCATTCTTATCATACGTTCTTTTTTGGTGGTGCAGAGTTTTACGACTGCGGGTTGAACGATGGGAACGAGCGCCATATAGGAGTACGCAACGACTATGATAGCGGAAGTGTAATTTGACTTAAGAACTTGGGAAACCATAATGGCGGTGGGGCCGTCCGCAGCGCCTATGATACCGATGGATGCGGCGTGTTCGATGGGGAAACCAATCATAGCGGCAAGGATGATGGTAACGAAGATACCGAGTTGAGCCGCGCCACCCAAGATGAATAGTTTGGGGTTAGAGAGAAGGGGACCGAAGTCTATCATTGCGCCTATACCGATAAAGAGTAGTAGGGGCATAGCTTCGCTTGCTGCGATACCTACGTCGAATAGGGACTTGATGATACCGCTTTCCGCAATAACGGGTGAAAGGGGCAAGTTGACCAAAATAGCGCCAAAGCCCATTGGGAGAAGGAGCGCCGGCTCCATATCCTTTTTGATAGCAAGGAAGATTAGCAATCCGCCAATCAACCACATAACCGCTTGACCATAAGTCAAGACTTCTAGGCCTTCAATTAAATAACCCATGACAATCTCCTTTGGGAAACGGGATAATCCCCATAATCCCTTGATTATAGCATACTACTAAAGGTTGACTAAAGTCAAGTATAAAGACTTTGTATTTTGGCGCTATCCATAGAAAAACAATAAACCCACTCGGTCATTTACGCCTAGTAAACTCCCTTCGTGAATTTTTTGCTTTTCGTCGGCTAGCATCCAAACTACAAAGTCTTTCAAGCGATGGTGCGTGAGTATTTTGGCGAACTCCATAGGAAAGTAAAATAGCCCGGCAGGGCGCAGTAGGTCTACTACAGCAACCCTTTGGACTTTTCACTTTCCGCCCAATTCATCCAAACTACAAAGTCTTTTGGTAAAACAAAAGTTTTACCGATAACTACTCTGCTACGCAGAGCGTTAACTACTCCCTAACGGGAGCGATAACTACAAGTCCGATGGACTTGCGATAACTACCCAATGCTTTGCATTGGGCGTTAAGGATTAAGAAAATAAAAAGAGAGCAATTTGCTCTCTTGATAAGGTTTATTTGTTACGTTGTCCTAGTTGTTTTCTTTTGTTTTTAATATGGAAGATGAAAGCATGGCTCTAATTTTCTTGCACTCGCCAAGGAGTGATAAGAACAAATCTTCCGTTATAATTTCCGATTTATAAAAGAGTTCAAGCCAATATTCCGTTTCATAGCACTCTTTTTGCGCTATTTGTAGTTTATTGATAAAGTCTGCCGTACTGCTTCCATAATGGGCTTCCCGCACGTTTGCGCCTATACTCGTAGCACTTCTTAAAAGTTGTGATGATAGGGCGTGGTCTACATTAAGGTTTTTGCAACTTTTAATAATATTGACGGAAAAATCTAAAGTTTTTTCTTGTAACGTTTGTTTTGCCATTGCTCTTAATTCCTTAACGCTCACGTAGTGAGTAGTTAACGCTTGCGTAAGCAAGTAGTTATCGCCACCGATTAGGTGGTAGTTATCGCTCCCGTTAGGGAGTAGTTAACCTAGAATGCAATGCAACAGCATTACATTCTAGTGGTCTTATCTTCTGCAATACCTAA
>JAZRAN010000154.1:0-35776 GCA_045634605.1 Candidatus Stercoripulliclostridium sp.
ACCGCTTGCAGATACGCCATGTACGTTTGCGCCTTCCACAAATCCTACTATGCCACCATAGTAAACTTGAGAAGTAGGCTCTGCATATGAGCCGAACAAACTATCCCACATGTTGCCGGTATATTCTATTTCATAGTTAACGATAGTTCCAATGGAACTACAATTTCTGATTTCGCACCTTGTAGTTTGTCCGTTTTCGTTAGCTTCGCCTTGGAATGCCCAACCTACTATACCGCCAACGTAGAAACGAGATGCGTCGCCATCCATCTTGATTTCGTAATCAACCAAATTCAAATTGGTAACGGTGCCGGTTACTTTTCCAAACAAACCTACGGGGACGTAGTTGAAATCGGGGTCTGCATCGTGGTCGGTAACTACTATTTCCATACCCCTAATTTCGTATCCGTTGCCGTCAAACGCGCCCGAGAATTCTTCACCGACTTTGCCTGCGATAGGTAACCAGCTGTGTTCGTACATAATTTTTAGTTTGTCGGCTTCTTCTCGCATTTCTTCTTCGCTATCGTAGTCGTCTACTTTTAATGCGTGCTCGTCTGCGTATGCGTAGTGGTCAAAATCGCTTAGGTCGATGTTTGCCGTCAATCTATACGAACCTGCAAGGTTGTTTCCTATTGCTACGAGATCTTCCACACTATCAACGTCTTGGACGGACGTGCTAACCCATTTTGCGTATAGGGTAATGATTATGGTATTGGGATTAACTTCATCTTTTTGTCCGTATTCTTCGGCAAGAGCAAAGAAGTCTTTCGCGTTCATTCTTGCTACCGGAACGCCGGAGAAATCCGTTTTAGTAAAATACCATCCGCCGAACGCAAACCCGGGATGATATGCTTGGTTAGGAGATTTTAGCGTGGTTAGGTTAATGCTATCTTGCGTACCTTCGGCTAGTTTTTCGATAACACCTTCTGCCGTTTGCGTATCGCCCTTGATGACGTAAGAGAAAAGATATTCTTCCCCTTCTCCATCATTAAGCGCGGGGTTAGCGTTAGCCCCGTTTGATAGGCATCCCACCAATGAGCAGAACACCGCTAAAACCAGAATTGTCGAAATTAGAATTAACCTTAAGTTACGCATACGCACTCCTAAATACTATATACGCGTATATTGTAACATACACGCGCAAGTAAATCAAGTACAAATTTTATTAGAACGCGACTTTTTTATGAAACGAAAAAAAGAAAAGGAGTAATTACTCCTTGACTATCGCTAAAATTCTTTCCGCATAGGCTCTTGCAACGTTTACTCCGCTAGCCTTTTCTATACCCTTAAAGAAAGCGTTAGAGTTGACTTCCAACACGTAATACGCGCCGTCTTCATCTTGCACAAAATCTATTCCACAGTATTCCAAATTTAACTTTTGGGATACCTTAACAGCCATTTCTTCGACACTGCGGGGAACTTCCGCAGCGTACCCTTTTCCACCTTGCTCTACGTTGGAACGGAAGTCGCTCAAGTTGACTCTTTCCATTGCGCAAACAACCTTTTTTCCAACTACTATTACCCTTAGGTCACGGCCACGCGAAAAAGAAATAAATTTTTGATAAAGATGTGGTAGCGTCCTATATTCTTCTATTTTTGCTTTTAGCTCTTCCCTACTCTTTACCAAGAAAACTCCTTCTCCGCGAGAGTGCTTGTTCAGTTTGAGCACTAGGGGATAACCAAGAGTATTTCCTATTGAGTCAAGCTCGTCGTCGCTTACGGGCGCGGTTGAGTAACAAAACGAAGAAGGTAGGGTTAACGGCTGATTAACTACTCCTTTAAGCGCAAGATACGTGAGCATTTTGTCGTCGCAAATCTCTATTGCGGTTGCAGAGTTAAATAGGCGTACGCCGTCTAATTCCAACGCCCTTGCGGAGTAAATATCCTTGTCTAAAAACACGCAAAAATCAACGCCCGCCGGTTGTTGTCCCACACGGTTGCGAACGATGGGCACGTCAAAACCAAGTAGAGAAAATTCTTCCCTTAACCTTTCCGCTTGATGCTCCCCTATTCCGCTAAATGCATTTATTAGTATTGCGCCTTTCATACTTGTATTTTAGCACAAAGGAAACAAACTTTCAATGCAAATCCATTATTCCGTCAAAATTCCGTATTGACTAGTTGTTAAATATGTTTTATACTTTTAGTATAATGTCAAAATAAGGAGATTATGTATGCCTAAAAACGTTACGGTAGACGAGCTCAAAGCAAAAGCCAAAGAGTTGCGTCTTAATATCATCAAAACCGCAAACTACGCAGGCTCAGGTCACGTAGGCGGTTCTTTGAGCGCAGCGGACGTACTTGCCGCGCTATACTTCAAGTATCTTAACGTAGACAAAGACAATCCTGATATGTTCGAAAGAGATAGGTTTATCCTTTCCAAAGGTCACTGCGCGCTTGCTTACGTTCCTACGCTTGCCATGGCGGGATTCGTACCAATGGAATCACTTGAACACTTTAACCACTATGAATCGGCCTACGGAATGCACCCGGACAGCAGAAAAATACGTGGATGCGACGCATCGACAGGCTCGCTTGGTCACGGACTCCCGATGGGCGTTGGTATGGCGTTAGGGCTCCGCTACCAAGGAAATACGGATTCCAAAGTCGTAGTTTTGATGGGTGACGGCGAACAAAACGAAGGCTCGGTTTGGGAAGCTGCAATGGCAGGAGCGCACTATAAACTAGAAAACCTTATCGCAATAGTAGACCGCAACAAACTAATGATAGACGGACCTACCGAAGAAGTTATGGGCATAGACCCCCTAGACAAAAAGTACGAAGCATTCGGTTGGCACGTTATAGTATGTAATGGTAACGATATGGCGGACGTAGACAGAGCGCTCGGCGAAGCGTGGGAAAAGAAGGGTAAGCCCGTAGCAATCATTTCCAACACGGAAAAGGGTTATGGTGTAAAACGCTTCCAAGGCAAAGTTCCGTGGCACTACGGCTCCATGAACTCCGACCTATACAAAGAAGCTATCGCAGACATAGAAAGTCTATAAGGAGAAAAAATTATGGCAGAAGGCACTACTTGGACAACTTACGACGCTAATAAGATGACGTCAAAAGAAATATATGGTAAGGTTCTTGCCGAGCTAGGCGAAACCAACAATAAAATCGTAGGAGTGACGGCAGACCTTGCTAAATCCACTAACATAGGCAACTTTGGCGATAGATTCCCGGAACGACTATTCAACGTAGGCATTGCGGAGCAAGACCTATTTGGCGTTGCTGCAGGATTGGCTAAGACGGGACTTATCCCCTTCGCATCCACTTTCGCAATTTTTGCTTGCTTGCGTGGTGGCGAACAAATCAGAACGGATATTGCATACCAAAATCTACCCGTAAAAGTTATTGCGACCCACGGCGGACTGAGTTTCGGTCCCGCAGGCTCTACCCACCACTGCATAGAAGACTACGCAATTATGCGCGCTATACCTAATATGACGGTAGTTATCCCTGCGGACGGTTTTGAAACCGCCAAAGCAGTACGCGCTTGCGTAGATATCGATGGACCTTTCTATATGCGTGTTGGTCGTGGCTTTGAACCACCAATGCACGATAACGAAGATTTTGACTTTGAAATCGGCAAGGCAATGATGCTAAAAGACGGTAGCGACATAACCGTTATAACTTGCGGTATCCCTACTCTCCAAGCAAGAGAAGCGGCAAAGGACCTAGAAGCGGAAGGTATTAGCGTAAGGGTACTAAATATGCACACTCTAAAGCCCATTGATAAAGAAGCGATTATGCAAGCGGTAGTAGATACAAGACGTATTCTTACCGTAGAAGAACATAACGTTATAGGCGGTCTGGGCGATGCGGTCGCAGCGGTTATTGCGGAAAGCGGTAAGGGTTGCGCATTTACCAAACTAGGTATCCCGGACGAATATGGTGTAATCGGTTATCCCGAAGATTTGTATGCAAGATATAAGCTAGACTCGACAGGCATTGCGGAAACCGTAAAAGAACTACTCGGCAAAGAAATAGAAGCCGACGAAGATTGGGAAGACGAAGATTAATAAGGAGAGAAGTATGAGTAATATAGCCGAAAAGAACGACGTTCTTGCTGCCAAGTTATACTTTACAGCGGCTTTTCCCGTAATGAAAATACCGCTAACCGAAGACCCAAAGCAAGTAAAGAAGTTCGAAAAAATAAACGCCGTAGTAGAGTTTAGGGCAAAGGATGATGAAAATCCCCTTGCTTGCCACGTAGTTTTCCTAACGGAAAGCAAGGTGGAAGAACTTAACGCTAAACTAAAAGCGGAAGCCGAAAATCCGGATGAAATAAAGGAATTAAAGCGCTTCAAGGTATACCAAGGAGAATATGACGGCCGATTCGAAGGAGTAGAGCATATACTACTAGAGTTCAAGTCGATAAAGAGTTTGCTAGGTGTATTCAAGGGCAATACTCCGCTAGAAATGCTTGGCATAGTAATGCCACTCATCAAGAATATTACCAAGAAAGCAATGCTTCCCTTCCTATTCTTGATGTTGACGCTAACAAAGATGATGCCCAACAACAACCCCAGTGACCAAAAGCCTTGGGAACAATACCTAAAGGTTAAGATGTCCCTTTATATGATTACTACCGCTATGAGTAGGGCCACTAAATTCGGTTGGGAACCCTTGGTTCTTTGGACGGCAAAACAAACGGACAGAATATACCAATTCAAAGTAGGAGCAACTTACGACAAAAACGGCAAAGAAATCTATCCCCCTATCTACGCCTATCTTCGCGTAAAGGCGGGCAAGACAAAGGCAGGTCGTGGCGAATACGAAAGAAAGCGTCCATTTGTTTTGTTTGATTTCGCTAACCCCGATGGATGCCTAGCCGTTCTTTCCGGCAGATACGAATTCGTAGAAGCGGCAACACGCGGATGCGTTGCAATCGTAGGAGCAGGCGACTCATATGCAGTCCAATTCAACAATCTAATGACAAAACTACAAAATATGCTAATCCCATCCAAGTTCGTTGATGAAATAGAATAAACTAAAAGAGGCTCGAAAGAGCGTCTTTTTTATAGCCATTAAGTTGAGAATTTTTAGTTTATGCCGTAGGTCGCAATTTCTACGCACTTAAACGCGTTAGTTTGTGAAGTAGGTCGCCAAAATAACGTGTTTTACTTGCGCCAGGTTGAAGGCGAGAACAATAACAACATCGGGAATATCTCCAAGCGTCCTGCTAACATATCAAGCGATAATATGATTTTACTAAATATGCTATATTCACTATAATTGCCCGTTGCTCCGACAAGTTCAAAGCCGGGACCAATATTATTGAAACAAGCAATTACCGCAGAAACGTTAGTTTCAAATCCGCCGTATCCTTCTATGGATATCAAAAGTATAGAAACTACTATTATTCCTACGTAAGCTACCAAATACGCCTTCGTATTACGTATGGTGTCTTCACTAAGTACGTCTCCGTCCAATTTGGTTTTTATTACTTGCCTAGGATGGAGCATCTTTCTCATATCCGTTACGGACGACTTGGAAAGTATAAGCATACGACTAATCTTAAATCCACCTGCCGTTGAGCCTGCGCAAGAACCTATTATCATTAGCATAAAGAGTATTATCTTAGCAAAAGTAGGCCATGCATTAAAATCGGCAGTAGAATATCCGGTAGTAGAAATTATAGTATTAACTTGGAAGAAAGAGTACCTTAGCGCTTGTCCAAAGTTGTCATATAATTTCATTATATCCAGCGCGATTACAAGCGTTGCTACTATAACTATAATAAAGTACGCGCGAACTTCTTCCATCTTGATAATTTCGCTAAACTTACCTATCAAGATGAGATAATATACGTTAAAGTTTATGCCGAACAAGAACATAAACACGGCTATGACCATCTCGAAATAAGTATTGTCATAGTACCCAACAGACGCATTATAAATACCAAATCCACCGGTGCCTGCGGTGCCTACGGCGTGGCATATTGCATCAAATACGGGCATTTTACCTGCAACCAAGAAAATAAAACAAGCAATGGTAAGTACAATATAAATTGCGTATAATATTCGCGCGGTAATTCGCATTTTAGAAACGATTTTACCAACGTTTGGTCCCGTAGACTCCGCACGCAATATATGCATACTGCCACCTTCTTGGTTAGGTAATAGCGCAAGGACAAAAACAAGTATTCCCATACCACCTATCCAGTGGCTAAACGAACGCCAAAAGAGCATAGAGTGAGAAAGAGCTTCTACGTCCGTAAGTATGCTTGCCCCGGTTGTAGTAAAGCCGGAAACCGACTCGAACACAGCGTCCACAAACGATGGGATTTGTCCGCTTATGGCAAATGGAACTGCTCCCATTAGGGAAACCATAACCCATGCAAGAGCAGTTATAACAAACCCTTCTCTTGCATACAAAAGCATTTCTTTGGGCTTCACAAAAACAACAATTGGGATACTAATTGCCAATAAACTTATGGTTGGGATTAGGAAATAAAGCCAATCTCCTTCTCCATAAATTAGGTCAACGATAATAGGAAAGCACATAAGTATTGCTTCCAAGAAAAATATTCTTCCTATTACGTTTACGACTGCTCTATAATTCATAACTATCTAATAATATCTTCTAGTTCGCTTACGTTCTTTTCGGTTGTAACAACCAAAACTTTGTCCCCTTCCATAAATGCGGTATCGCCCGTAGGAATAATGAATTCTCCGTCCCTAACTATACCGTTAACAAGGAAGTTCTTCTTTACGTTAAGTTCTTTTAGCGGTACTCCCTTGTAGCCAAAAGAAGAAGTAACGGGAAATTCCAAGGCTTCCACCTTATCGTGTATCTTATAAAGTTGATTTATGCGCGCCTTACCTTCGTTAGCAATTTCTCTAACAAATCTAACAACGGAAGATGCTATAACCCTTCTTGGACTCAATACGGAATCTAGCCCCAAGTGGCTTACCATTTGTCCTATGGTCGGACGATCTACCTTAGTAATAACTTTGGCAACCTTCTTTCTTGTTGCATAAAGAGAAACTATAACGTTTTCTTCATCCATTCCAGTAAGCGTTACTACGGCGTTACATCTGTCGATGCCTTCTTCATCCAGCACTTCGTGGTCAGTACCGTCACCATGCAAAATAGTAGCTTCGGGAAGTTCTTCGCTAAGCCACTCGCATCTTGCTTCGTCTTTCTCTATAATCTTTACGCTAACCTTTCTTTCAATTAGCTCTTTTGCGAGATAATACGCTATCTTGCCACCACCGATTATGAATACAGAACGCGCCCTGCGACGGAAAGTTTGGGTTTTTTTGGAAAAGTCCGTTATGCCCTTTTCACTTGCAGTAATGTGTATAACGTCGCCTTCTTGTATAACGAAATCGCCCCTTGGAATATAAACCTTGTTCTCTCTTATAACTGCGCTAAACAGTATGCTTACCTTAAGGTCACGGTTTAGGTCCATGACGGTCTTACCTATCATGGGATTGTCTTTTTTGACCTTTGTTTCTATCATAACGGCAGCGCCGTCTGCAAAAGTTTCTACGTTAATTGCGGAAGGGAAGGATAAAATTTCCGCGATTTCTTGCGCTGTACGACGTTCCGGATTAAACCACATATCTATGTCCAGTTCGCCCTTCATATATTCCATTTCCATAAAATACTCAGGGTCACGAACACGAGCAATAGTGTGCGCCGCGCCTATCTTCTTTGCGAGCATGCAACACAAAATGTTAAGTTCATCACGAGAAGTACAAGCTATCACAAAGTCGGCGTCCGCAACGCCGGCTTCTTCCAAAATCATCCTATCTGCGCCACCACCGCAAACGCCCATTACGTCATAACGATTTACGACTTGCTCAACAATCTTAGCATCCTTATCTACTATAACGATATCGTGCTCTTCTTTTGATAGTTTTTCTACGAGCGTTGCGCCTATTTTACCGGCTCCTACTATAACGAGTTTCATATTTCTCCTTAACTAATAAAGTATTATGATGATACATCATAATAACCATAGTGTCAACACATTTCTAGTTCCTTTCTTTTTCTTTGAGCGCTCCGTACTTCAAGATAGCGTAGCAAGTTTTGCCGTCCTTTATCTCTCCTTTTAGCACCATATCGTACGCTTCCCTAAACGGCATACGGATTACGTCTAGGAATTCTCCTTCGTCAAGATGCGCTCCAACCTTCTTTAAATCGGTTGCAATAAAGATATAAAGTGGCTCGTTAGTATACCCGGGCGTAGGATAAAGCAACCCAAACTCTCTAACACTACCACTAAGCCCCGTTTCTTCTTCTAGTTCCCTACTCGCAGTAACGATAGGCGCTTCGCCAATCTCCAGCTTGCCTGCAGGTATTTCTAGTAGCTCTTCACGGTACGCATACCTATACTGCCTAACAAGATAAACGTACTCATCTTCATCAACGGCAAGAATTCCCGCGCCACCACGATGCTCAACGTACTCTCGTTTTGCGCTCTTCCCATCGGGAGTTATGATATCGTCTACGCGAAGTGTCAAAATCTTACCGGAATAGACAACGTTTTTATTAACTTCTTTTTCTTCGTAGCTCATAACGTTAGTGTGGGTCGGTTTTATCCGACCCCGTATCTTTTTTAACTTATTCTTTTATTAGGAAAGTCTTAATTTCAAAAGGCTTAAAAGTAATTCCTTCCAACTTTGTTTCCCCTATTACTTGCTCTATAAGGTTGGTTTCATATACTTTTCCTTGTAGCGCCGTCGTTATGGTTGCAGTATGTTCAACACCACTATCTTCATACGCTCTAACGATAATGCCACTGCCGTCTTCCGCTCTCTTTACGGTTTCTATTACAACGTGCTTATCGCTTGAAGCGAACAATGATTCCATATCAAAAGCTCTGTCCGTTAGGAATAATCCGTTATTGTATCTATAAGCTACCGCTTGAACGTTCGCTTCATTGTAATCGCCTTGGTGCGGGTATAAAGCATACTTTATAGTATGCGTGCCACGGTCCGCATTGGGGTCGGGATATACGGGCGAACGGAGTAGGTTAAGGCTCATTAATCCTTCCTTTACTCTCCAACCATATTTACTGCCCGTCAAAATTGCAAAGCCTTCTCCGCCTTCAGATACGTCAACCCACTTGTGAGCGCAAATTTCAAACTGCGCTTTTTCCACTTTGGTTTCATTTTTGGTAGAACGCTTCAAATTACCCATTTGAATATCGCAAGTTACTTGGTCGGCGAACACTCTTGGACGGAAATCCGCGCGGAGCATCTTATGCGTTTCATTCCAATCAACGATAGTTTCAAAGTCAACTAGCGGGCATCCTAATCTCAAAATAACCTTTTGTATTATCTTGGATTTACCATACTTGTATACGTTTTCACGGATAATTTGACCATCATCCACCTTGACGATTTTATCAATCAGCTTGAATTCCGCAGGTGATTGCTTGGTGTAATTAATGTCGATATCCCATGCGTTATAATGCAATCTTTTATCCTTATAAACGTTAAGTTTGTTGAGATACGTACCTACGTGTTCTTTTTCCGTCTTCTTTTCATATAGACTTCTAATATTGCCCGCTTCGTCAAACTTTACAACGTATACGTCGTTTTCAATTGTATCGTCGGTATATTTGAAGGGGGACTTCTCGGGCGCTACGTATGGAGTTAGCGTTGCTACGCTATAGGGGGCGACGTCTACTACGTACCACTTATCTTTGTAGCACTCCAAACCTTTTGCTTGGTAAGAAGTAAAGTTTACCGCGCTCGGTACTTCCGCCTTGGGAGCAAGGAAAGCAAGAATATCATCGCGGATGGTTGCAAGCTCGCGTAACATCTCGTCATATCGAGCTTGTGACTCTACGTAAACACGGTTAATAGAACTTCCGGGGATGATGTCGTGGAATTGGTAAAGTAATACTTCCTTCCAAATTTCATCAAGTTGCGCCTTGGGATATTCGTATCCCTTAACACTAGCGATAGTTGCAAGAAACTCTACGTTATGGAGCATAAACTCTATCTTGCGGTTACCCAATTTATTCTTTGATTGGGTAGTATAGGTTCCTTGGTGTTTTTCTAGATATAGTTCGCCTTTATGCCTTACAAGCTTATCCTTTTGAGCGCCCAGTACATCAAAGTAGTCTATTGCGTTAGCAAGTTTTACGTTAGGTAGCCCCTTCATAGAGCTTGCGCGTTTGAGCATTTCTATATGTCCTTCACCGGGACCGCCACCGCCGTCACCTACGCCGTAAAGCAAACCGAATTCCTTTATTTTATCTTTTTCCGGGAAATTGTTGATTGCATTAGAGAAACTCCACGCGTGTCCTTCCGAGTTATACGTTTCATCGGGTGGCATATGTACCACAACTTCACTGTCGTCTATACCTTCCCAAATGAATGCGCGATGCGGGAATTTATTGTGCTCGTTCCAAGAAAGCTTAATCGTTTCAAAGTAATCCATACCGCATTTCTTTAGTATTTGCGGTAGGTTTCCACTAAAACCAAATACGTCGGGTAGCCAGCACATACGCATTTCTTTGCCAAACTTTTCCAGCCAATACTTTTTGCCGTATAGATTTTGACGGATTAGCGACTCACCGGACGTAACGTTCGTATCGCACTCAACCCACATACCGCCTTGGACTTCTAGTTGTCCACGCGCAACTGCTCCTTGAAGTTCCTTGAATAGCTCCGGATATCTTCTTTCTATCCACTCAAATTGTTGCGGTTGGCTTGCGCCGAATATAAATTCGGGATAGCGTTCCATATTGCGAAGTTGGGAAGTAAACGTTCTTGACGCCTTTCTCTTAGTTTCGCGAATAGGCCATAACCAAGCAAGGTCAAGGTGGGCGTGACCGGTTGCGTAAATAGTAAACGGATTGTCTTCGCCTACTTCGTATTCCGCTCTAAATATCTTTTGCGCTTCTTGGAAGTTTCCTTTTCCGGCAAGTCCCAAACCTTTGCGCAAAGACTTCTTTATAGACGCGCGCTTTTCTTTTTTACAAGCATCGTCGGTTGCTTGGAAAACTAGCGCCAAAGCATCGTAATACGTTTCCTTCGCTTCTTCATTGATGACAACTATATCCGCTTGTCTAAACATAGCGGGCTTGTCTATGTCGCCCAGCGGATGGTTATTACCACAATCCATCCATAAATCTATCTTTTCGTTTCCTTCTGCGCAATCGGTAATTTCATATAGTTTCTTACCACGAGCAGGTTGAGCAAACTCTACAACGGCAGAAAGATAAGTTATGCCACGGCTTGGTTTTCCATCCGGAGTATAGATGCAACCCTCGCCACCAATTGCAATTAGTACTCCAACCTTCTTGCCCTTTGCTTTTTCCGGTATTTCTCCTTTAAGATGGAACCATGCGGACTCGTAGCATTTTTTAGACCATACTTGTCCCGTAGTTATCGTACGATAAGAAAGTTCTTCCCTATCTTCAAACTCAATGGGCTCTGGGGTGGGTGAATACTCTGCCGACAAAGAGCCAATCTTAGTGTAGCACTTGCCTGCGAGCTTAAACAAATTAAGGTCAAAGCCGTTACCAAAAATATATCTAACGATATTTGATGCTTTCATTTCATCCTCCTAGTTTGAATAGGCGACTCAGCGCGCTATTTATTATATTATACTACGCGCACGTGTAAAAAGCAATATGCAATTTTTAAGGTCGATTTAAGCATAAAAAAACGCCGTACCTAACGATACGGCGCCGTTATCTTAATATAAGGTTATTCGGCTTTTTCTTCGACTTCCATTTCTTCCGCTTTCTTTATTAGGCGTCTATATTGTGAAGGTCTATGCGTAATACCAAAGTATACGCCTACGCAAACTATAACTGCGCCCACAATGCCTATTAACGTCCAAAGCATCCACATATTGTCTTGTTGCGAGCCTTTTACCCTTTCCCACATTTTTATGGTGGCGGGATTTCTTTCTCCAAAATCTTTCATAACGCCAAGCACGGTAGCCGTTGCTATATCCGGATAACGTAGCTCGTCTTCGAAATATTCGTCTAGTTCGTATTCATTTTCTTCTACGATTGCTAATGCGTCTTCATCTTGGAGTATCGCGTCTTTGTCGACTGCGGAAGTGTAACCTATTGCCATTGCGTTACGCATAGCAATATCGGGACGGCAAATGTAATCTAGGAACATATACGCGGCGTCTACGTTTTGAGCGTCGTTTAACATTACCCATCCGTCAAACCAAATATTGCCACCGATTTCCGGCACGAAATAGTCAAGATTATAACCACCGTTGTCTTCCATTGCCCATAGCGCGTCACCCGACCAAGCAAGGTCAACGTAGGCTCTTCCAGAAGTCATTTGCGCTTTACCAAAGTCAACTTCATATCCTTTTAGTACGGAGTTTTGCTCAAGAAGTATTTGTTCAACGGCTCCTAGCATCGTATCATCAACAGTGTTAATTAATTCTTGAACGGATAGATTTTCGTATCCCGAAGGAAGTCTTTCTGTTTCCTTAAGACGCATTACCGCTGCAACGTAACTGTCACGAATAGAGTCTTTCATCAAGATTTTACCTTGTAGCTCGGGGTTTCCCGCAGAGTTCCAAAGCAAGCCGTAGCCTTCCGCTAAATCTTCTTCCGTTACAACGTCAGCGTTGTATAAAATACCGAGCGTGCCCCACATGTAGGGAACGAAGTAGTCGACCATGCTTTCACTTTCGCCGACACCGGGGACGTCGATTCCGGTGAACACTTCCGCAACCTTAGCATAAATATCTTGCTCGATATTACCATAAGTGGAAATCTTTGAGTAGTCCAGTTTCTTTAGGTGTCCGCCTTCCATTAGTTTTTGTATGGCGTATTCAGACGGACAAATAAGGTCTATTTTCTCTTCGCCCTTCTCTATTGCGGTAAGCATTATTTCGTTGGTTTCAAACGTAGAATATACTACGTCCAAAGGCTTGCCAGTTACTTCTTGATAATAGGCTTCAAAGTCTTCTTCCAAGTCTTCATCAATATAGTCACCCCAGTTGTATATAACCAAGGTATTTCCTTCATCCGCATAGGAGCAACCTGCAAGACCGCTAAAAGCAAAAACGCTAAGGAGCAATAAAATGAACGCTAGGGTTAACTTTCTTTTCATTATTTACCCTCCTTCTTTTTAGCGTCAGATTTGTAGGAGCGGAAGTTGGAAAACAGCACTACAAAGACGACAATGACTATAATGATACTAAATACGGGCAACCAGAAAGGCTTTAATCCGCTTGCATTGCGTAGAGAGCCATAAAGGTAGGTAGATAAAGTATCTATTCCCGTAGAAGAACCCTTCGTTAATTGGGTAATAATAAAGTCGTCTAGAGAAATGGTAAACGCCATTGCAAAACCACTTATAACACCGGGAAGAATAGTCGGTATTATTACCTTAAAAAGCGCTTTAATGGGGCTTGCGCCTAGGTCCAATGCCGCTTCATAAATATTGGGGTCCATTTGCATTAAGCGGGGCATTACGGAAAGAATAACGTAAGGCGTACAGAACGAAACGTGTCCTATAATCAACCTAACGTAACCTTGTGGGAACCCAAACGTAGCAAAGAACAACATCAATGAAACCGCCATAACGATTTCCGAGTTGATGATTGGAAGTTGGTTAACGTTCTCTACTATCCTACGAGCTCTAGGTTTTAGGTAGTAAATACCTACTGCGCTTATGGAACCTATAAGCGTTGCTAACACGCTTGAAACAACCGCTATAATTATGGTATTGAGCATACTGTCCCAAAGCTTTCTTGGAGCGTTAGTAAAGAGTTGTACGTATGCTTCAAACGTAAAACCTTCGGGGAACGTAAAGTTATTCGTGTTAGAAAACGAATAGATTATAATCATCAAGATGGGCGCGTAGAGTATGCCCAGCATTAAGAAAATATAACCTTTTTCTGCAATCTTTCTTACCATAGATTCTTCGCCGCCTCCCCTTTATTTATTTTGTTCATAAAGAAGTTGGAAATGAGAACGAGAGCAAGCATTATCAAACTCATAACGGAGCCTACGCCATAGAGTTGTTCGCCTGCGTGGAATTTTAGGTTGATACTATCGCCAAATAGCATAATGCTATTATTAGAGAGCATTTCGCTTATTGCAAAGGCGCTTATGGTAGGAATAAATACCATTGTAATACCACTTATTATGCCGGGCAAGGAAAGCGGTAAAGTCGTCTTAAAGAAGGTTTGGATGGGGCTTGCGCCTAAATCTTGGGACGCTTCCTTGTAGCTCTTATCTATGTTACTAATCGTGGTATGCAGTGGCATTATCATAAACGGTATAAAGTTATATACCATACCGAAAATTACCGTCCCTATGCCAAGCGTCGTACCCATATTTTCAAATATGGTTTGTAGCGCATAAGTGCGGATTAGGAAGTTAACCCACATAGGTAGTAAGAATAGCATAACGACAACGCTACCACTCTTCCATCTTGCCAGAATATACGCTACAGGATATCCTAAAAGCAGGCAAATCAACGTAGTTATGATGCCAACCACGATAGAAATTCCCAGTATTTCCAAGCTAGAGCCGTCGGTAGCAAGGTCAACAAAGTTTTGTAGCGTAATTTTACCTTCTTGCAAAAATGCGTTAATAAGCACAATGACAAGGGGCGTCACTACGAATAAAAGTAAGAATAGAATATAAGGATAAGCGAACACCCTACGAGTAAGGCGGAAATTCTTAACCTTATCTATTGCTTTTTTCGATAGGTCATTGAATTTCATTATTCTTCATCCTTCTTTTCTATTTGTTCTATAATGATTTTATCAGGAGCAACGGAAAGTCCTACTCTATCGCCCTTTAGCCAATCGTCATCGGTATCTACGAAGAAGTTGTAGTAATTATCCGCTCTTATTATGCATTGATAATAACTTCCTTTATAAATAGAAGAAACGACTTCGCCACCTATGATGCCGTCTTCTTCGTCATCGTGAACGATAACGTCGTCAAAATCGATAGAAACCTTGACGGGAGTGCCACTTGGTAAAGTAGAATTACAGGGGAATTTGCCACCGCAAATTTCTACTACGCCTTCATCCCACATTTCCGTTTCGATTTCGTTTATGATGCGAGCCTTATGCATAATATGTAGGTCGAAAGGTTTGACGTAAATGCCTATTTCATCCCCTACTTTAACTTCCGTATTGTCGTGTATTAGAAGTTCGTTTACGTCTTCCTTTCCTTCCACTAACGCTACTATTTGATAGTGGTCGCCCTTGAATACGCAACTATCTACTTTGCCTACCATCATAACCGCTTGGTTGTCGCTAGGTAAAACGTAAATGTCTTCGGGACGTATGATTACGTCGATAGGCTCGTCTTTCTTAAAGCCTTTATCTACGCACTCAAACTCTTTATCAAAGAATTCTACCACGCAGTCCTTTCTCATAATGCCACTAAATATGTTAGATTCACCTATAAAGTCCGCTACGAAAGCGTTAGCAGGCTCATCGTATATCTTTTGGGGCGTTGCAATTTGTTGGATGACACCGTCGCGCATAACGACTATTGTATCGCTCATAGTAAGAGCTTCTTCTTGGTCGTGGGTAACGTAAACAAAGGTTATGCCTAGTTTCTTGTGCATACTCATAAGTTCTATTTGCATATCCTTTCTCATCTTTAGGTCAAGAGCGCCTAGGGGCTCGTCAAGGAGCAAAACTTCGGGCTCGTTAACAAGGGCTCTAGCAATGGCTACGCGTTGTTGTTGACCGCCTGAAAGGCTGTTAACGTTACGATGACCGTAATCTTCTAGGTCAACTAGTTTGAGCGCATAGTCAACCTTATTCTTTATTTCCGCCTTGGTAAGTTTTCTTAGCTTTTCATAAAGGTTGCCTTTTCTGTCTTTGACGGTTTCTCCGGTCGGTATCTTCTTATTCTTCAAGCCAAAAGCAATGTTATTGAACACGTTCAAATGGGGAAACAACGCATACTTTTGGAATACCGTATTAACGGGACGCAAATGCGGGGGCGTTTCCGTAATGTCTTTACCATTGAACAAAACGGTACCGGAAGTCGGTTTTTCGAACCCTGCTATCATACGCAAGGTAGTAGACTTACCGCAACCCGAAGGTCCTAGGAAAGTGACGAATTCTCCGCGTTTTACGGAAAAACTGACGTTCTTAACGGCAGGCTTGCCGTCATATTCTTTTTGAACGTTCTTCAACTCAATAATTACGTCTTTTGCTTGAACTGCTTCTTTTGTTTGCTTGCTCATTTTTACTCCTAAAAGTTGCTAGGTGTTGTCACCCAAATAATTTTTGCTTCTTTTGCGCCTACGTTTACTATTTTATGTTCGTGCGCTCCATCGATATAGAATGCTTCTCCGCGCTTAGCGGTATGAGTTTTACCATCCGATTCTACCGAGATTTTACCTTCCAAAACGTAACCAAACTCTTCTCCTTCAAACGGATATCTTACGTCAGACTCACCATTTTCCGGCAAAACCAATAAGATAGGTTCCATATCGTTCTTTTGTGAGTTAGGTATAAGCCACGTTGCGCTACCCGTGCCGTTTTGTGAAAGGAAGAAGTCATTTTTACCAAACACTACTTGTTCTTCCCTTTCTTCCGCAAAAAAGGCCTGTAACGTAACGCCCAGTACGTTAAGGATATCCATAAGAGTCGCAATAGACGGAGATGCCAGGTCGTTTTCTAGCTGACTTATATAGCCTTTGGTAAGCTCCGCTCTCATTGCAAGTTCTTCTTGCGTTAATCCTCTACGCAATCTAATCGATTTTATCTTTGCGCCAATTTCCATAATTTTCTCCACGTTTGCGTATACCTACGCATTATAAAATAATGATACCAACAATGCTTAATACTGTCAATAATTTTGTTTAATTTTATTAAACTTATTTTTGTTTAGTATTATTAAACTTTTTATTAAATATAAAAAGCGGAAGGCGGTTGCCTTCCCCTTTCATTGTGATAATTAATATTTGCCTTGAGCAACGTTTACGTAACGTAAATAGCCTTGGTAGTTCCACGCATCCTTCCACAAGGTTTGGAAGTCACCGCCCGTCTTTTGACAGTCTGCCGCATATACCTTGCTACTACTGCTTGCGCTCTCCGTAGTACCACTTACGTTCCAGTCGGGAGCATAGCTTGATGAAGTATATCCGTCGGTGTCATAGAAGTATACGTGAGCCGTTCCGCTTAGGTAGTTAGTTCCTTCATAACCCCAAGTAAAGCCTGCTTCTATGCTTGCGGGGTCGTATCTTGTACCACCGCCAACGTACTCTGCGCTTGCCTCGACGTAAACGTTCGTTTCGCCCTTCTTATTACCACTTGATTCGCCTATATAAACGTACATCGGCAGATTTACGTCGCTTGCTTGGTCTACCCATAGGTAATGGAAGAACTTGATATATGCCGTACCGCTTATGGAAGTAATATTGCTATTGCTACTATATCCGCAAACTGCCGCTAGGTAAGACTCACTGGTTAGGGTGTCGTTAGACCTTCTGTTAACCATCAACTTAGCATTTACGCTTACGGTGTCGATGGTACCGATATTATAGCCTACCGCTCCACCTGCGTAAATGGTTGACGTATCTGCGCCTGCATCTCCGTGCATTAGTCCGTTAGAGCCGGAAGTCGGGACGTATTCCCTATTATCTGCCGTTACGATTTCGTACGCCGCAGTAGTCCTGTTGTAATCGTTAGTTGCAGTACTTACACCGCTTATTCCACTGCCCACCAAGTAACCTGCGTTAAAGCCTATCATACCGCCGTACGTACCGCCTTCATAAGCCGTTCCTTTTTGACGAGAAGTATAAAGTCTTGCTTTTACGGTTGCATTTTCTACGGTACCAAAGTTTACGCCGACCAATCCGCCGACCATAGAGCCGGTAAGAGTGAGCGTATAGTTGCCGGTAGTAGTAACGCTTGCGCCACTAATAGTACCATTGTTATAACCTGCTATACCGCCACCGCCGTAATTTCTTACGTTGCCGTTTTCATCCCAAGTAGGAGCGTCAAAGCCTGAAGGCGCGCTATATGAACGAACTTCGGAGTCACTGTCACTCAAAGTAAACGATACGTTAGAAATCGTTCTGTTTGCGCCGACTGCGCCTACTATACCGCCTATTGCAATCTTATTATAAGTGCTTGCAAGGCGTGTGTCTATTGCGCTTACGTTATCTATTGCAACAAGTCCGGTATCGCTTACGCTTGCTTGAATCGTACCTGCTATACCACCTGCGCCAATACCAAGAGCGCCCATACTGCTTCCATTTACTACAGATACGCCCTTGACCGTATATCCGCCGTTCTTACCTTGGACGCTACCGTAGTTGCCGATTGAGCCGACGATACCGCCCGCGCCACCGGTGTAGTCGCTACCTTGACCAAGATATGAACCGCCTACGGTAGCTACGATATTGAATGATGCGATGCTACTATTGGTGATAATACCATGCTCAAGGCTTTCGCCGGAAATGATACCAACTAAACCACCAACGAAGTTGGAGCCGTTTACGGTATTGGAAATACTTGGCGAACCTTTTTCTACGTAGTATACGTTTTCTATGCGACCGCCAAATACGCTACCTGCTATGATACCTACGTTATTTGCGCTTGCCGCAACGTACGCTCTACCTAGGGCAATATTCTTTACAACGCCACCGCGATAGATTCTGCTAAAGATACCTACGTTTTCTTTAATGCCGGATGAACGCAAATCTAGTTGTACGTTATATAGAGCAAAGTTACCGCCGTCATAAACACCGTTAAAGCCGTTTGAGTAATAAACTCCACCGGAAGTGAAAGGCATACACAAAGGTCTATCAAGCGTGTTGTTAACTTCGTTAAGATTGATGTCCGCTACTTGCTTAAAGTGGATACGTAATGCTTGACCGCCTGAATATCCGTAGATTAGGTTTGCATTGTTGCCCTTGTAGAGATTATCTACGTTACGCAAATGGTCTACCGTTCTGATCTTGAAGGGTTTTGCTTCCGAGCCGTCGCCTGCGGTTGCAAGAGAATCGCCACCGTCGAAGGGATAATCGTATAGGCTGATTGCGTTATTTACTCTTGTGGTAAAGCGTTTTACGTCTACCAAGGGTTCCGCGCCGTCCCATACGCCGTTCGAGTTAGAGTCGGTATATGCTTCGCCGAGATCCCATACGCCGTTAGCATTAGAGTCGGTTAAAGGCTCTGCGCCGTCCCATACTCCGTTGCCGTTTAGGTCTTCATATTCTTCGCCAGCATCCCATGCGCCGTTATAAACGTATTCATACTCATTCCACGATGCTTGACCATAGTATACGACGTGTTGAACCTTCTTTGATATCTTAGAGCCGTCAAAGTTTACACCTAAACTAATGTTATCGCTGTCGAGAACGTTCATGCTTTGAACGATGCGGTTTGCATAATCGCCACTTACTTGACCATCGAAAGTTCTACCTGATAAAATCGGTATTCCGTTAATGGTAATGATGCCGTCTACAACGTCGTCTACGTCGCCCACGCCACCATCGTTTACGTAGTACGCAACGTTGCCTTGAGCGTCAACCGATTCTTCCACTGAATTAGTATCGTTTTCTTTTAGGATTTCACCAAGTTCGTTGGGAAGTTTGATTGCAGAGCCAACGTATACGTTATGCAATACTAACGAGCCGTAAGACTCAAAGTTTACGTTAACGGTCTTTTCTGCGTTTGCGGTAATGACTATTTCCATCAATTCGATTGCGGAATTATATTCATCCCACTCTTTTGCAAGGATCATATCTCTCAAATCGCCATCTTTAGGTATGGACGAATTGATAGCGTCGGTAGAATTGTTACCATCCCAAACGTTTTGGTTGTTTTCATTTACGGAAGTAATGCCTACGAATCTATCGTACAAGGGGTTAAAGTACGTTGAATCGTTGATATTGCCGGTATAACTGGTAGATAGAGTAAATACGTATTGAGTTCCTACGCGAGCGTTATCTATGGTAATCATCCTATTACCGGAGACTTCGCCTACGAGTTCCCAAACGCCGTTGACCTTTTGATAGCAGTTTAGCGTGGGCATCGCATCGGTTAGTACTTGGCTAAAGCCCGATACGTTCGATACCCTTATACTTAATGTATATACGCGTACGTAGCGCGCGAATATCTTGAACGACGCATCCATTAGAACTTGCATTTGCTTGGTTACGGGGTTGTAGTTATAGGAGATATATTCGCCCGTTCCTACGCCTTGAACGTTCTTTATTTCTTCCGTCTTCAAGTAATAGGTTGTAGCATCAAGTCCGCTACCTTCAACTACTAATTTGTCATAACTGCTTTCGCTTGCCGTTGCTTCTAGGCGTTGATATCCGCCGTTGCCGTTTTCGGTTATATACCAACCTTCAAATACGTAACCGGGGATTTCGCCGTGTAGTAGCGTTTGAACGGTATTGTAGTTAAAGTAACCGTTAGAACGAGAAGTGCTGTTAATCTTGGGCTCCGCTTCGCCTTGACCATCTATGAATATGGTATCGGTGGAAAGCGCGGTAGACTTAACAAGCGTCAAGTTTTCTACCTTTTGGAACAAAGGTCTAATTCTTATCGCGCTAATATTAGATGATGAAATCCAATTACCGTTGTAATCATATTGCGATGCGTCATAGTTGAATCCACTCATTACGCTTTCATCAATGCCGATATATGCAGGATAGGTTGAACTAAACAAGCAAGATATCGGGAAGGTGAAGGTGCCCTTGGTTACAAGGTTGGTTTGAGAGTTGGGGTCAACGTAAGGAATATTTCTCCACTCATAAGTTCCCGTTACCTTGTTGTATGCGTAGTATTGCCATGCGATAAAGCTAAAGCTGTCGGAAGATTCCGCTCCGCCTATCCAAGATAGCGTTAGCATATTGTCGTTCCAAGTGTTGTAGGAAGAGCCTGCGTGATTCTTGTTTGAATTATCGATGGTGTTAATCTTGCCCAACATTTGGAATGCGGTATCCGTTCTATACGAGTTATCTGCGCCCAATCTGGACTCAATGCTGTATGAAGAAGTAAAGTATTGAGTCAAGCTTTCGTCATATACGATAGTAGACGCAGTAATTTGTCCGGGATTCAAATAGTTACCGCTATCGACGTATTCGTTTTCTACAACAACGTTATATACGGGTATAAATTTTGCTACGATTTCTACGTTATAAGTGGTCTTTTGAACACCATCCGTAGCGGTAGTACTTTCTACGATATTTACGCCGTTAGGTAGATTGTCAAGGTTATTTAGTACGAAATCGCCTTCATAGGTTGACGGATAGTTTTGTCCTAATTGCGTGTAGGAGTTAATTCCGTTGATGAAATATCCCACGAATTGATAGTACTTCTTATAACCTAACAGACTCGTCAAAGTCATTCCGATATCATAGAACAATCTATCGTTGTAATCGTAGGTGATGGTTTGCGGTTTGTATCTGTTGTTTGCATCCGCCTTGTTAGCGCTTAGATTTTCGTATCCCGAAGACCTATCGGTAAACCAAATGTCATATCCGGTAGCAAAGCTTCCGCTATCGGGTTCATCGGTAAACCACTCGACTCTGGTGGTTACGGAAATTTGCTTCCAGAACCTAATCTTGAAGATTGAGTTTTCTGCAAGGTGATTGAAGGTTACGGAAACTCTACCGATTCTACCGCCGTTTGCCAAATATGCGTCAACGTCGTTTATTACTTCGAACTTATCGTTGTAGTAAACCATCGTTACGCTACCATCCGCCTTTGCGGTAACGGGGCTATAAGTCGAGCTAAATTGCTTGAATCCTTGTGCATCGGGAACGGAAAGCGGTAGTAGTTCGAGCATGCTGTCGAATCTAAAGCTTTCTTTGGGGGTAATGTTGACGGTTAATGTTTGATTGGGGCTCATAGATAGCGAGTTATTAGTCAAGCTACCTACGGTTGCGCCGTCGATTGCGTAAGTTACGCTACCACCTTCGCTCTGTACCTTGGAACCTACGGTTTCCATAGCGAAACTTATCATCATAGTATTCTTGAAGTATGCGTAAACGAGTCTTTCTTCTAGAGTTTCTACGCCGGAAGTATAGCCGTCTTCACGTTGAGTGAGCTTGCCACCCACTTCGCTTATTACGCAATAACTATATCCCTTGGTTTCGTTCTTGGAAATGCTATCTCTACCGCGTAGGACTAAGCGAGCGCCACTTAATACTCTATAAGTATAGGTTGCATCAGCGTTACCATCGGTGTCTTCAAGGATTTCTTGAACGCCTGCTACGTTGGGTAGTATTACTCCGCGGTCTAAGTTTTCGGTGTAGTTTGCGGTTGCCGTCAAACCTGCGTATTGACGATACTTCATACTGCTCGGATCGTTGTTTGCAAACGAGCCTTCAAAGTACTTGTATTCAGGATGTATTTGAACGGTTATTTCATATACACGGAAGAATACTGCTCTGAACGTACGGTTAGAAGTCATAGTATAGCGCAATACTTGACCGTTAGATTGTAGCGTAATACCGGTACCATCGGGGTCGTGAGTTACGTATGACCATACTCCGTTCTTGTATTCTTGGAATCCTTGGAAGGAGTATCTTCTTGCGCCTACGGCGGGTACGTTGACGGTTATGGTTGCTTCCGTGCCGTAAACGTGAGTAGTTACGTCCTTTCTATCGCTAAACGATGCGCTTACGTTGAATGCTCTGTTACCGCTTATGGTAGGAATTTGAGCGGAAGTGATTGTGGAGCCCTTGTTTATGACTCTTTCGTTTTCCGTGGTCGCTTCTACCAAATAGGTTTGAACGATGGATTCATGCTCGTCAATAGCCACAGTGTAGTATACACGGATGACGTTTTGAGAAGTAGAGTGATAATCCATCATGGAAAGAATTGCATCGTCTAGTTTGACGTCTAGTCCGCTTGCCTTCTTGGTAAATAGGTTATAGTTACGGTCAGCCGTTCCTTCCAATGCGAAATTGTACGCAACGGCCAAGGGGTTATTCTTAGGCATATTGTAAAGAGAGACGCCCGTTATAGAATATCCTTCCTTTAGTTCGTGCGCTATGACGTTTTCGGTGTCGAAGATGAATTGATTGTTTTCTAGCGATAAACCTAACGTTTCATCGGTGTATAGCGCAGTGATTTGCAAGTTGTTTACAAAGAAGACTACTTCAAACTTTTGCTTTTCATAAGTGGGAAGTATGGTTATCTTGCTTTGTCCGTTTACAAACGCATCGTTGATTTCTATCTTCTTTTCTCCGCCGCCAAGAGCTGTCGTAGTGGTTGAGTACTTGTAACGCATGCCGTCCTTTTCGTATACGGTAGGTATGCTAATGCCGTTGACGTCAAGTTTAGAGAGATAATAACCCGCGTCGGAAACGAGCTTGAGTTCAAAGAGTTCGTGGTGGCTTACTAACGTAATACCGGTAGATTCATATTGTCCACCGCTGGCTATAACGTATTCGATTGCGTATTGCTTGATAGCGTAGGTTACGTTTACTACTACGTTACCGGTCATACTCGGTATAGTGAAAGTACGAGTACCGCTACCATCGTCCGCATCAAGACCGTTTTCGTTTTGTACTAGGCTTGATATAACTCCACCATCATTATCCATAGTAATGGAAACGGACGTTATTCTATATCCGTTGGGAGCTGTTAAAGATATGGTTAGTTTGTCCGCAAATACCGCTTCTCCAAGCAATTGTCCTACGTCGGAGAAGTTGCCTTCTACGTTAGTGAAGTACTCGCCGTACTCTTTGCCACTTACGTTCTTGTTGATGATTACGCCACTTACTGCGCTTACCTTTCTTACTACTTCGCCGTTTTGTACGATATCGTAGGTCTTAGCGAAGTCTCCGTTGAAGGTTACGTCATACTTCTTGTTTGCTAGCGTAATTACTATTTCCAAGTTAGAAGTTACGTGTAATTCGGTATAAGTTCCATAATCTTCTAGCGCATTTGCGATAACGGGCTTTTCATCACCGTTAATCATAACGCTTTCCATAACGTAACCGCGGTTGATATCAAGCTTAATCGTCATGCTTTGATTCCACTCAACAACGCTAGTGCTTAGTTGAGCAAGACCGCCCGTGAAACTATTTACTGTAATGCTATAAGTATGGATGGTGAAAGCTACTTCACAATAAGTATCTTTCTTTACTTCGTAACTTTGACGCATAGTTGCATCTTCGTTTTCTATGCGCTTAGATTCTCCGTTAACTTTGAAAGCGGAAATTCTATTGCCTTCTTCAACGTATCCGTTGAATGCGTTATGGGGCATTGCGGAGAATATTACGTTTGCGCCGTAAGTTACCTTTATGCCGTCTTCCGTTGCCCATATGGTTCCGGTGCTTAATTGACGTACCGCAAGCGTCCATAGTCCATCGGGAGCATTACCCGCTTCGGGCGCTTCGTCCAAAATAATAATTCCGGGAGCCCAAAGCAATACGTCGTCTACGTCATAGATAGCGTATTCACCGCCTAGGCTAGCTTGCATATCTACTTCAAAGGTTTGAATTTGATATTTTACGCTAATATCCAAGTCGGAATTGATAGTACCTACGTACGCATTATTTCTTAATGATTTGAGTCTATCTTCGCCGTTAACGTTAAATACACCGTGAGTATAACCTTCCCCGGGCATTGCTTTAATCGTAAAGTTCAAACCATGTTCATACTTGCCGTTTTCTAGAATTACGGTTGCGTTAGAATAAGGATTGGTAAATACGGGCTCAAGACTTCCGTTAGATAGCCACGGAGCGCCTTCGCTCTCTATGGTAAGAGTTTGCGTATAGGAATAAGTACGTCTCTTGAACTCTACGTTTACGGATTGAATATCTCTGGAAATTCCCTTTAAGATATATGAACCGCCGTTTTCGCCAATAGATTCGTTAGAGCCGGTCAAGTTAATTCTTTCGGATTGAGTCTTGCCGTTGTCGTCAATATAGATGAGTTCAAATAGCGCGATATAGTATCCACGAGCCGTTCTTGGCGTAATAACGAACTTGACGTTACTTCCGTGGATATAGCGCTTGGACGCATCGGGCGCAGAGCCGTTAATAGTAACTACGCCGTAAGAGTTGCTTTCTACGTCTATTGTCTTAAAGTTAGCGCTTTCATTGGTTGCGTTAACGTTAATTTGATATTCGTTGACGGCATATTCTACTCTAATGGTAATATTACCGCTTACTTCGTCTTTGAGCGTATAGAATCTTTGACTTAGGTCGTTAGCGGAAACGTTATCTTCCTTCCAATCATCAACTTCTACTCCGTTAACTTTTAGGGATGCAATATGATATCCTACGTCCGCTTTCATCATTAGAGAAATGATATCTCCAAGGCTTAGTTTTACTTCGCTTGCGGGACGATATGCGTCTTCCCCTTTCTTAACTAGCGTTTCTCCACCCAAAACCTTGTCAATAGTTATAGAGTATACCATCGGTGAGAATTCTACCGCTAGGTCAACGTTACCGGAAACGTAAAGTTGTAGTCTACCGGAAACGTATTCGCCACTTGCAATGGGCGTGCCTATTAGATTCGTAGTGGAAACCTTTTCTCCGTTAAGGATTATAGCGCTAATGTAGAAACCGTCGTTAGCGGTAATTTCTACGGTCTTGGTTTCGCCGTAATTTACGTTAACGGTACCGGTCGTACCTACGCCACTCAAAGAGCCGTTTGCGCCATGAGTATACGTAAGTTCATATTGAATAGGAGCAAATGATGCGGTAATCGTCAATTCGCCGGTTACGTATTCGCCCTTGAATTCATAATTGAGAACGCCGGAAACGTAGTTCTCATATTCGGTGCTCGTGAGTGGTTGATGTATTACGCTAGAACCTTCTACGGTAATAGCGAATGCGGAAACGTAATAACCTACGTTAGGAGTTAATCTTACGTTGAAAGATTCGTTCTTGCGTACTAAACTCTTATCCGTTGCTATTACGCCGTGTTGCGCGCCGGATTGAATGTTTACTGCGTAAACGATTTCTTCGAATACTGCGCTAACGATTGCATCTTCTTTTATTGTTAAAGTATATTCGCCGTCAATTAAAGGAACTTCTTTACCGTTTATTACAAGAGTTTTTGCAGAACTTCCCGTGTTTGCGCTCAATGCAAATTTTACTTGACTGTTAACTTCAAGCGCGCTACCGGAAACAACTGCATTACCATTTCCGTCCGTAACGCTCAATACACCGTTACCTTCCACTCCGTAAGTAAGAACGTGTTCGCTTGCATTGGCGTCTTCGCCTTCAAAATAGACGTATACGTCTATTGCGGTAGTTACGTCGTAAACGAACAAGGTGGTTACTTCATTGCCCAGCATATCGGTAGAAGACAATAGAGAATAATATCCGTTTAATTTGTTTTCTACGTATTCGCCTTCCAGCGGTAGATATTGGTAGGTTTCTCTTGCATCTTGATTCTTTACGATAATGTTGGCAAGAGAGAGTTCATATCCTTCGGATATGGTAACTGATACGTTGACGTCTCCGCCGTAAGAAACGGTAGCAACGTAAGTGTTGCCTATAACGCTTTCGTTGTTGATGCTTACTTCGTTATCGGCCTTATTGATTAGGTATACCTTGTAATCCACGCTAATCGGCAAGCAGTCGATTACTACGGAGTAACTGGCGTTTACGTTACTCAAAGTAATAACGTGCGACTTGGCAAAGAAGTTGGTCGTTTCGTCACGGTCAATGCCCGTATTTGACTTAACGTTAATCTTGTTGATGTAATAGCCTTCTTTCGCCTTTACTTCAAAGTCAACGGTAGATGCGTGTTCAATATTGTTAAAGGTATAGCCTTCGCCGTTGACTAGATTGATAGTGCTACCATTATAAGTTATGGAAGTATTGCCTTCTTTTTCTTCAAAACGTACGAAATAAGTAGTTCTTCTGAAAATAAACTTTACGTCGTAGTCTTTCTTTGCGGCGCTTACTTGGAATTCTCTGGCTAATTGTACGTCGTCAAAAGTTTGTTCTTCTCCGCCGTCGATAACTACTGCGTTTACGTAATATCCGCTCGTAGTAGATGCTCTAACGCTAAACGCCTTGTTGTAACCGATAGTAAAGGGCGCGTCAACCGAACCTATGCCTTCGTATGAAGTCGTTACGTTATAGTATAATTCCGCATATTCAACCGCAAAGGTAACGTCACTTTCTATGCCGTCGATAGAAAGAGTCATCTTCGTTACTCTGTAATCGTTTACGCCATCCTTGGGAGCTTGTCCGTTAACAAGGAATTCTCCGTTTTCTGCGTTCTTATATACGGTATATCCGTTTACCGCAACGTATGGGTCTACTATGGTGCCGTTAGCGGTAACTCTGCGGATATAGTAGCCGTCTTTTGCCGTAACGGAGAATCTGGGCTCGTTGCCCCTTAGGAAAGTTAAACCTTCGCTTTCCGCCACCATTTCGCCATATTCGCTTTCCGCAGGAAGAGTTACTCTATACGAGAACTCGCGGTAAGTGATTACTACGTTTTGATTTTCGGTTACGTTTTCTATAATGAGATTATAATACGTTGCTTCCGCGGGTACTTGTTGGTTTACGCCGTTGAGAGAAACGGATGCTATGTAATATTGTTTACTACTGGGTTTGTTTTCATTTTCGGGAACTATTTCAATAGAAATACCGGAGCCGTAGTTTACTTGGGTGAGTACGTTTTCACCAAGTTGACTTTGGGTTTCGTTGGTACCTACTATGCCATAGGTGATAGTACCGTTATTGGTAGCGCCACTGCCGTTTGTTATAGATACGCTATATTCACTCAAAGTAAATACCGCTTCTATGCTGTAATCGGAACTTATGATTGCATTAATCGTTACGTCATAATATCCGTCTTCACCCGCAAGGTTTTGACCGGAAGTGGTTGCGCCGTTAATGGTTACGGAAGAAAGCGCGTATCCTTCGGTAGGACGAATTCTAATAGCGTAATCTTTGGTAACGGGCATATCTACTCTGTTGGAAATGCTCTTTTCTATGGCTTCTTCGCCGGGGTTAGCCGTTAGAGAATAGATGGAACCGGAGCCGATTATGGAAACGGTTAGCGCCTTGGTGTTTTCTTCGAATACCGGCACGACGTATACAACGGGACTTTCTACCTTGAAGGTCTTATCTACTACCTTAGAAGTGGGAAGTCTGTCTGCGTCCGCAAGATACCAACCTTTAAAACTATAATTGGTCTTAACGGGAATTTCTTCCGGGAAAGAGCCGGTTACAGCGCCTGCAAGATTGTCTTGATAGTATGCGGTAACTACCCTACCGCTTGCGCCTAGTACGCCGTCTACGTTTTCTTGATATCCATTAGCGGGGTCGATAAAGGATGGGTCTTCGTTGTCACCTTTTAGGAATACTACCTTATAGATTTCCTTTTCCCAATACGCAACCAGCGTGGTGGGTTGAGTAAACGTGGTGCTATTCTTTACTAATACGGGAGAGCCGTTTGCGTTAACTTCGCCGTTTTCGGCATACCAACCCTTAAAGGAATAACCCAACATAGTTAGGTAGGACGTATCTTCTACGTCGAATACTTGACCTATGGGCGTTTCGTAACTAACGTCGAATAGGTCGAATATCTTGTTGCCCATAGAAGTAAAACTTATATCGTTTTGGAGTTTTACAAAGTGCGCCTTTACGGAAATAGAATCAACGTATTCGTCGGGAGTAAAACTCAAAACGTATTCTCTTTGCGTGCCGGTGCGCGTAGAAATAAACTCAATAGCGTAATCTGCGCCCACGTGTACGAGTTTACCACCGCTCATTTCCGGGTCTAGACTTACCCAAGAATTGAGTTCTACGTTATAGACCGACCAGCCTACAAACTTATAGTCTTGTGAAATGGGAGAAACGCGTACCGTTGCGATTTCGTCCTTTTCATAGAAACTAAGAGCGTCCGTCGTGCCTATTATTTCTCCATCGGGGGAAGTAGTGCATTCTATGCTGAAATCGGTTGCATACTTTTCGTACAAGGGGTAAATGTTGGTGTCTTTGGTTATATGAGTATAATCAACGTCCCATCCGATAAAACGATATCCGTACATTTGCATATTATGCTCGTCGGCGCGCGGAATCTTGATGGGAGACTCGTTGTAAGCAACTTGTTCTTCTCTTGCGGTAGTGCCGTCGGGATAATAGAATACTACGGAGTAAACCAATTTCTTGAACGTTGCGACAAGGCGCATACTCTTGGAAACCTGTTTGTCGAGCCTGTTAGCATTGGGGTTGCCGTCCGACCATCCGGCAAAATAATAACCTTCGTCGGGGATAGCTTCTACGCGAGTCGCATCCGCGCCTGCGCTTACGTTTTGAACGTTAACGCCGTCTATTCTACCGCCGGTAGATGCAATATATTCGACTTGTAATTCCGTGGGTACTACGTTAAAAGAGACCGTTTGCTTAAATCCACCAAAGTCCAAAACAACGCCGTCAACGACGCCTTCGGCGCTCGTGTCGAGACCGGTGACCACGAGTTCAGAAAGCGCAACTTGAGCAGACGAGCCGTCACTATACTTGACGGTTACGAAAACTTGCGATGGGTCTGCCCCAACGGAAATAAGCCCGTTATCGGGCGTAACGATAGCAACGACGTCGGGCGTTGTATGTTCCGTGACGTCCGCATATTGCGGTAATATAACCGCAGCCGCCACAACCGATGCAACTGCTACGACTAAAACGGCTATCATTGTGATGCCTAACATCCCGTTAAGGGAGAAACGTTTTCCTGTTACTCTTAATTTTGCCATAATCCGGTCTCCAATGGATTTACGTCGATATATGGCACTATTATATATAATAAAAAGCGCGCACGCAAGCAACGTACGCGTTATTTTACTAAAATTTTATCTTACGGGAGCGCGTATGCGATAGTTTTAGTCCCCGGAGCGCCTATCGACTGCCACTTGACAGGGCCTTGATATGACGAATTTGTTATCTTCCACGTCACTCGCTACGGTAGTACCGCCGGCAATAAAGCACCTATCCCCTACTTTCAGTGGGGCTATCAAGTTGACGTTGCAACCGATAAACACGTCCTTACCTACTTCCGTTTTGCGTTTGACCTTGCCGTTATAATTTGCAAATACCGCGCCACAACCAACGTTCGTTCTTTCCCCTACCTTAGCATCGCCAACGTAAGCCAAGTGAGCGCATTTTACGCCGTCGCCAAGAGTAAAGTTTTTTATTTCCACAAAGTCACCTACTCTGCACCCGTTGCCGATTTCCGCCCCTTTCCTAAGAGTTGCAAAAGGTCCTATCGTAGAGTTTTTCCCCACCTTTGCTTGCTCGCAATTGCTAGAACGAATTTCCGTATTATCTCCTATTTCCACGTCTAGCAAGTCGCAGTAAGAATAGATTTTTACGTTTTTACCTATTACACTGCTTCCGCGTATAACGTTAAAAGGATATATTACGCTACCTTCCCCAATCTTTACCCCTTTTTCTATAAACGTGTTCTCGGGAGAAATTACAGTAACCCCCGTATATTCTTCTATGTTTACTCTTTGGGTATCCGTTTTAACGCTTTTAGTATTCTCTTTTGGCAAATTATTATTTATGGCGCCAATTACGTAATCCTTTATTTCTTCCACCTTGGCTCTTACCAAATCTTCATTTTCCCCTTCCACCAATATTCTTATTTTAGGTTCCGTCCCACTCGCTCTAACGACTACTCTCACCCCACAGCCTTCTATTTTTTGCAAAAAGTTGCTACTTCCGTTGACTTCTTCAAAAGATTTCTTTTCTTTCTCCGTAGCCACCACAAAGGTTTCTACGCAAGGATAATCTAGGTAATCTACCCTTTCTTCCAAACCCTTTTCCGCATCGGCAAGCGTTACCAACAAGGAAATTAATATGCCGTCCCCTGTTTCCGCCCATTTTCTTGCTATTACGTGTCCGCTATTTTCCCCGCCTAGCAATAGACCGCTTTTTACCATTTCTTCGTACACGAATTTATCCCCTACGTTTGCCCTTACAAACGTCACTCCACGCCCGGCAAACGCTTTTTCCAATCCTACGTTAGAATTAATCGTACCCACTACGCCACTTGCGCCCAAATATTCGCTTAGAGCGTAAAGAATAGCGTCCCCGCTATACACTCGACCGTCTTTTACGCAAATTACCCTATCTCCATCTCCGTCATAAGCAAACGCTAGGTCGTAATCCCCTTTTCTTTCTTCTTCTAGCAAAGGGTCCAAACACGTCGCTCCACAGTTTACGTTAATTTTTTCTCCGTCATACTCATCGCGCAAAGCCGTTACCACGCAACCTAAATCTTCAAAAATTCTTTTTGCCGTTATTGCGGTTGCGCCATAACACACGTCAAGCAATATTTTCTTACCCCTTATTTTATCGCCTACGATATTTTTTAGGTAATCTTCGTATTTGTCCGTCCCAACCAAACACTTAACGCCCCTTTCTCGCGCCCCCACAGGCTCGATAGCGCGCGTAATTAACGTTTCTATCTCTTTCTCCGCAAAAGCGGAAACCTTCGCTCCTTGCCCCGAAAAAAGCTTTATCCCATTGTATTCGGGCGGATTATGGCTTGCGGAAATCATTATCCCCAAATTGCACTCGTTGTACTTTGTAAGATACGCAACCGCAGGCGTTGGCGCTATACCCACGTCTAACACACGCATCCCATAACTTGATAAACGCAACGCAAGCGTTTCCGCTATCTTTTTACCGCTAGTACGGCTATCTCTCCCTATTAAAACTTTAATTTTCCCGTACTTTTGATATATTGCCGACGCAAATTTAAAAATAAATTCATCGTCAAAGCACTCCGCCTTCGCTCTTATTCCATCGGTGCCAAAACGCATATAGCTCCTTTATAGCTACAATATATGCGAATATAAAATTTTGTTGTTAAAAAAAACGCGCCGTCCAAGACAGCGCGTAAGTGTTTTTATTCAAGTAAGTTTATAAGAGCGTAACTGCTTTTAGTAGCGTGTTTGCGTTGATTTCGCAAGCCCTGAGCGCAAATTCTTCATACGTCATATTAGAGCCGTCACCGGCAGAGTCGCTTATTACTTTGAGAGCGCCGAATTTTACGCCCGCGATATAGCAAACTTGAGCGCAAGCTCCGCATTCCATATCACAAGCGACAGCGTTAAAGGTTTCTGCTATGCGCTTTGACTCTACGTCACTCGCAACGAACTTATCTCCGGTTGCGACACGCCCTAAAACAGCGCCATCCGCCGACTTTAATATCGAGTTCGATACTTCTTCATCCGCATCAAAATAAACCTTATTCAGCCCGCTAATGAGCCCTATGGGGTCGCCGAGAGCAGTAGTGTCGCTATCGTATTGACAAACGCTACTTACGGAAAGTACGCTTAGCGGTTTTAATTTACCTATACCGCCTGCAATACCGGTGTTTATGACGCACTCTACCCCGTAACGCTCTATCATTATAGCGGTAGTGAAAGCAGCGTTTACTTTGCCTATGCCGGCAAGAGAAAGAACTATTTCCTTATCTCCTACTTTACCTATGGTAAAGAGTTTACCTTTATATTCTTCGGTATAAGTGTCCGAAAGCCCACGGATGATTCCATGGGCTTCTTTTTGCATTGCTACTAATAAACCTATCTTTTTCATTATTCGGTATAAGTTTCTACTACGATTGCGCCTGCTTTTACTTCTACGGGCTTACCTAGGTTGGATACTACTGCAACGAAAGCTTCGCCGATTTTGCCGTTAACAACTGCTTCGGAAGTATCAACTTGTTGACCTTCTTCCGTGGCTACTTCGTCAGCCTTCTTTGCTAACACCTTCATAATTGCGGTGGAAATGGGGCTGTCGCTGTCGTTAATCTTTAGCGACTTGGAAGTAGTAACGAGATTTCCTTCCGCATCAAGAGATAAACCGCTATAACTTACTAGGTATACTCTTTCCGGAATCTTTACAAACGAACCTACGCCCGCTTTGTTGAGTTCTTCCTTTAAGTCATTGGTTAGGCTAGCAAGTTCTATGTAAGTAACTATTCTTAGCGTGCCGTCTTCCTTAATGCTTACTTCGCTAATAGATGCGTTGAGTTCTTGCAAGAATTCTACTGCTTCGTCACTGCTTTCAGCGCCGTCCGCTACCATTTGATTAAAGATATATGCAAGAGTGGTATCCTTGTACTCAATGTTTTGCTTGGTAGGATAGATAATCTTATCGGTTACGATAGAAGAATAGTCGATATCGCCGTTTTCTTTCTTTGCAACACTACTATCCGCTATGTTTGATTCTGCCTTACCTTGTTCTTCGGTTGCGTCAAATTGATTTTCCAAAATCTTGGTTTCATCGGGATTCATAAGTTCGTTTAGGAACTTAGGTATCTCTTTGAGTTTGATATCTGCAAGACCTAAAGATGCTAGCGTTTCGCCTTCAAACAACTCTAAATCAGCAAGACCTAAGTCTGCCGGAGTCATGTTTAGAACGATAAGACCGCCTGCTACTACGACGATTACGAGTACTAAAATAGTTACCAAAGGAACGATAACGCATCCTTTAATAAATCCGGGGGTTGATGGTTGTGCCATAATTTTTCTCCTTTTAGTTGTCCTTCTTTGTTTTATTATTGCACGAAGTTGATTCGTTGTCAATATCAATTCTCAATTGCGCCTACGAGTTTTGCGTAGAGTTCTTTACTGTTTGGAACGGGGTCTCCGGGCTTAATTTCCGGCTCGTAGTTAACGAAGTCCGTACACGTTAATACGCAAGGATTGGTAACGTGCAACGGCTTTGACGGCTTAACTACCAGATTCATCAAGTCTACTATTGATGCGAGTTGTCCCTTAGGAACGCCGTTTTCATCTTCTAGGGGTATTCCAAAGTTACTCATAGGAGAATTTGTATTAAAGTAAATTCTATCGGTATCAACTTCCGCAATTAGACCCAGCGCAACAAAAGCAAAGCTTGCGTATTCTTTACCGCCATACTTATAGAATAAACCATCGTATTCCGGCTGTTTGATAAACGAATCTACAACCTTTGCAACCGTTTCCGCAAAAATATCTCTCAAACTGCCGGATATAATGTCCGTACCAACCAAACTTAATAGCGCTTGAGCAAATACTCCCTTGAATTCTTCACGTTGTTTCCAGTTGTACACGTCCATAAATCCTTCAAAATTAAAATCTACTTTAAAAGGTTTATCCATAGCGTTTTCATGGAACCAACTAGTAACCATTTGTATTGCCGCGCCACCTTGTTGCTTAAAGATATTATTCCTAAACGTAAACGATGCGTCTTCCGCCCTACCCGGCTCGTGTTGTATGCTTACGCCGTTGTTATCGTTTTCGCCAAAAATACAGCCTTCTACCAACACGTGAAGGGCGTTCCTAAAAGACAATCCTTCGTTAAAGCCGGAAAGTTGACAATACTTTACTTCTATGGGGCAGTAACACCAATAAAAGTTGATAAATCCCAACACACTAGTAGACTCTTCATATAAAGTTGAGCCTATTGCAACAACGTCTTCTATGACGATTTTACCTTTACCGGTTTCTATAAACTCCCAATGCCCATCGCCATATTTATCTGCATCAATAATCCAGTTGCGGAAACGTCCTTCATCTACAACGGGGAAGTTTGTGCCGTCAATTTTAAATCCGTTACCATACAAGTCGCTACGAAGACCTGACGTATCCGTAGGATAAAGGTCGGCTTGCATAACTATATCGTTGTGATTAATATCAACTACTCTCTTGAATTCTTCCCAATCATAAACGTTAACGGCGTCTCTTTCTCTAAGATTGAAAGTGAAACTGCGTTTTACTCTTTGTTGGAGAAGGTTGTTTACTTTGAGTACCGCCGTAAGCGTTACGGATTTACCTTTGCTTTCTTCCAGGAATTCAATATTTACGTCTTGAGAATTTTCCACTCTCGTAATATTTACTAACCCTTCTTCGTTAACCAACCACTCTACGTCAAAAGCATTGGACTTATCGTCCAAACCGAACCTATACACGTTAGTCCTATTGCCGTTTTCATCCAGCCAATATCTACCCCAAGTACGAGTTAATTGTATGCCTAATTTTTGGTCGGCGGTGCCTAATTCCAACTCAAATGCAATGGGGTTTTCTTTTACGATAACTTCTTTTTCTATGATTACGCCGTTGTAGGTTGCTCTTATCATTGAGCTACCTGCCTTCAAAGGAATAATCATACCCGTTTTAGGCTCAAGTTCTAATACTTCTGCGTTAGAAACACTATACTCTGCGCCTTCTACGATTTCTCCACTTGCTAAAATGCCCACAATGGGGAAATATCCGCCGTTACGAGTATACATTACGGACGAAAGTCCTATAAACCCTACTTCATTTTCTCCTACCGAGAAGACTTCTACGTTTACTACGTTCGCGCCTAACGTAAAGGAATATACGTTACCTTCTACCGCGCTTACAACTACTTCGTCACTAAGCGCGTAAGTAGCCTTCAAATAGTCGGTAGTAATTTCATTTGCGCTACAATACAACGTGCTAGAAGATACTATAGCGTTCTCAGTGTTAAGGTCAAAATAGTCTTTGACGGTGTTGCCGTCTTTGTCTACTGCGCTGGCGGTTATTCTAGTAACGCCCTTTCCTACGATTTTAATTTCTCCGTTTGCGCTAATTTCCGCAACAGCCGTATTTGTAGAAGACCATTGTACGTCGTTGTTACGCAAAGCATCTACGGGATTGATATCAACAAAATATCTACCGCCGACAACCGCATCAACGTGCTCTCCTACAAATTCTCCGTTTGCATCATAGATTTCTATCGTCTCGATGGAGTCGCTAGTAACGTAAATGGTGATTTCTCTAAACACGTTTACGTTTGCTTTCGCTCTGATTTCCAACTTACATACGCCGATTTTTATAGGAATTATGGAGTAGCGATTGCTTTCCCCTATTCTTTCC
>JAZRAN010000155.1:0-5679 GCA_045634605.1 Candidatus Stercoripulliclostridium sp.
ACTACTTATTCTACTTTTATAGATAGAATCGCAGAAGAAGTAGACGATGCCAATAACATAGGCATAGATGCAGACGGCGAAATTTATGAAAACGTCATTAGTGGAGTAGGGTATAGCTTTGGTATTCTCGCGCCCGGATACGATAGAATAGAAGGTGAAAACGATGCTTACAAATCAAATGGTATGAGTCCTTTCATACTACTTGAAGTTGCAAACAAGAAAGTATTATTTACCGGCGACGCTACTTATGAAACGGAAGAATGGCTACTCACTTACCTAGGCGAAACCGCCTACGACGTAGACGTCCTTAAGGTCGGACATCACGGCTCCGACTCTTCCACAACCCAAGCATTCCTTGATAAAATCACTCCCGAATACGCAGTAATTTCCAGTGATGACGGCTCAAAGCACGGACATCCTACTCCTATCGTTATGAATAGATTATTTGATGAAGGCATAGTTACCTACCGCACTAACAGGCACGGCAACGTAGTTCTAAACGTTGACGTAGACGGCGACTTTGCGTTTGTAGTAGAAAATGAAGTCCCCGTTGACAACAACAAAAACGGAATAGACGACAAAATGCTGATTACTCAAAGTAATGGTTAAACAAAACACAAAAAAGAAAGCCGAGCGAAATTCGCTCGGCTTATTTTAATGGTTTTGATTATTTGCACTCGATAGATGCTAGTTTATAGGTTATATTGTTTTCTACTATTTTGACGGGAATATGCGTGGAACGATGTCCTGCGGAGCCCTTGCCTAGTACGGAAAGACCGCCTTCGCCTTCTACGGAATAGGTTACTTTAACGGGAGTGCCTACGGGAGCGCTTGCTCTTTGAATATTGAGTTCAACGCACTTTACGTTGTTTGCTAGAGGAGATTCGATACCATCGGAAAGAATCGTAATACCCGTGTTAGATGCTCCGTTGTAACGAACTTCCGGATTAGAAGTAGAGATATTCATTTCTACCTTTTCCCCGGCTACGTTATCAACTACGGTGTAGGTGCCGGTATAATTGTTTTCTAGGGTATACGCGCGAAGAACGGTATAGAGAAGTTCGTTGTCGACAAAGCCTTGCTTTATCTTCATCTTTTTCTCTTCTCCGCCGTTTACGGAATAGAAATAACGCTTGCCGTCGTAACGCGCCTTTGTGGTGTATTCTACGCCGTTGTAGTTAACTTTCTTTGCGCTGGCAAGGGTAGTGAATCCGTTTAGCAAACTTTCACTTGCCATTATTACGTTGCCGTTTAGGTCGCTAGCGGCCATAGTAACTCTTGCGCCCTTTACGGTAGACGCGGAAACGTTGTGGCTTTCGCCCGTCATATTGAGCGTTTGATTACCGGATTCTACTCTCTCCGTCTTTACTACGAGAGCGCCTACTAGGACGTCGCCATCGTACATTTCGTACGTCAACACTTCTTCATTGGTCCATTTTAGACCGGGCAAATCTACGTCACCGCTACAAGCGACTAGGCTTACGCCTGCGGAAATAGCGAGAACAACGACTAGCATTAAGATTAAAAATTTACGCATTACGTTACCTTCTTAATAAATAATATTAGTATTATAACTTATTAGCGCAAAGTAGTCAACAATAAATAACCAACACCTATACAATGAGTTCTCCTTGATTTTCGTCTTGAATTACTCGCATAACCTTTATTTCTTCTAGCGTTTTTAGGTCGTAATAGATATAATAGAACGCATCGTCGTACGAGCCTGCGACTTCGTAGGCTTCCCTTTCTTTCCCCCACTCGTTAGGGATTATAACCCTTCTCTTAACGATAGGCGTAAACCCTTCTTTATAGGTCACCAGGTTAACGTCGCCTACCGTATCCGAGTAATGTCTAGTGACGTGATTGTACAAAAAGTTTTGAGCATCAAGCCCTATTACCGCTCCGTCCACTAGGCTTATTTTTAGCTTTATAAGGTCGGGATAGTGTATTATTCCATTTTCTATATATGCGTAGTTTATATATGCCGTATCTTCATTTATGGAAACCCAAACTGCATCTAATCCCAAGTAACCAACGTTCTCCAAAAAGCCCTTTCCCGCGCCTATTGCTTGCGCTTTATCAATCGTTACTTCTCCACCTTGCGACTCTCTTATTATCTCTACTATAAAGCCACCGACCTTGCTTACTTCTACGCTACCACCGTCTACTGAATATAGGTAAGAAGGTATTGCTCCCTTTACTTCACCGGAGTGCTCCGCATCCACAAAAAGCGCTTTTACCTTATCTAGTCCTTCTTCACTGCTCACTTCCGACTTGCCTTCCAAAAACCTAGCGTCCTTGTCTATAAGTCCGTCCGAAAAAGGTCCATCGTATATCATTTCCGGATACTCTACGCTCGTTAGGTCAAAAGAATCGTAAATTCCGCCGAGAGTTTCTAATCCTTGACTCAACGCGCTATAAAAGCTACCACCTTCAGCAACCTTGTCACGCGCTTCCGCAAAGGCGTTTTCCAACGCGCTGACAACGGACGTCAACTTAATCAGCTTTTCATTTTCCGTTTGAGTTATATTTTCATCGGGCAATTTTTTGGCAAGATATGCGGAAAATCCACCTAGTTGGTTGATGAATTTTATCACTTTTGTCGCATCAAATCTATCGTTATTTAATCTTGCTAAGTTGACGACCATTACTTCCGCATCAACGTATACTTCTTGAAGTAGGTCTTTTTTTGTCTTATTATAGTTTGACACTTGCACCTTTTTTAGTTTGTTTTCTATATCTCCTAGGCCATCAAGCGTTTGATAATACGCGTTATCGTATACTGCGTTCATTTCTTGATTAAACGTTTTGACTTTATGACTAAAAATGCCAAGCGTTGTCGCAAGCCCTGCAACTAAAAGAAGACATATGACAATAAATATACATCTTTGAATTTTACTTTTTTCCATTTTTCCCCCTACAAGCAGAAGACGTGTGAGCCTATTGATAAGTGTATTTCTTTTTGACGTATCCAGTTGCTCGTTGCCGTGCGTGGATTATAATAGAATAAACAACCATAAGTCGGGTCCCAGCCGTTGAGCGCATCTTTTGCCGCCTTTCTTGCGGTTTCGTTTGGAGCAAGATTTATTTGCCCATCGTTTACCGCAGTAAACGCCCAAGGTTGATAAACTACCCCCGAAATAGTATTGGGAAACTCCGAGCTCTTAACCCTGTTTAGTACAACCGCCGCCACCGCAACTTGTCCGGTATAAGGCTCGCCCCTTGCTTCTCCATAAACTACTCTTGCAAGAAGATTTAGGTCTTCCGAAGAATAGGATGAGTTAGAATTCGAGCTACCGCTGGACTGAGAAAGACTCATTCCCAAGGCTTTTGCCGTTTTTGCGCCCACCTTACCATCTACGGCAAGCTTGTTTACCCTTTGGAAGTATCTTACCGCCCTTTCCGTATTCGCGCCGAATATGCCGTCTACCTTTCCGCTATAATATCCCCAATTTTTTAGCTTGGTTTGTAGCGTTTTGACTAGCGCCCCGGACGAACCCCTTTTTAGTACGGTTGCAGCTTCCGCGCTCTCGACTCCCACGCTAAACGCATCAAGCGCAAGTAAAACTAAAAGCACCATTACAACAAGTAAAACGGGAGCAACTATATATCTTAATACCTTTTCCGTTTTCATTTTCACCTTCCTTTTTTCTTGATTATGGTCAAGACAAAAATTTTTTACACCCACACACTCTTATTTTTCATAAATATTGACGGACGGCTCCCCAAAATGTATAATAGTAACAAACAAAGGAGAGATTATGAAAATTCTAGAAGACAAAATATTAGCTTGCGGTAAAGTGCTCCCCGGACACGTATTAAAAGTAGACGGATTTCTCAACCATCAAATTGACGTTTCTCTACTAAAAGAAATGGCAAACGAACTTTACAACGAGTATAAAAACGACGGCGTAAACAAAATACTTACTGTGGAAGCAAGTGGTATTGCTATTGCTACAATGGTTGCAGACCGCTTTAATTGCCCTATGGTTTTTGCTAAAAAGCATAAGACTTCCAACGTTGCAGGCGACGTATACTCCGTACCCGTCCATAGTTACACCCACAATCGTGACTATAACATAATAGTTTCCAAGAGCTATTTGAACGAAAACGACGTTGTACTCATCATAGACGACTTTCTTGCTAACGGATGCGCCCTACGTGGTCTAATCAATCTTGTCGAGCAAGCAAGCGCTAAGGTTGCAGGTTGCGGTATAGCAATAGAAAAGGGCTTCCAAGAAGGTGGCGAATCTCTTAGAAAAGACGGCTACAAAATCACTTCTCTCGCAATCGTCGAAAATATGACCGACAACTCGCTAACTTTTAGAAAATAATGAATTTCGCTCTAATTTTGAACGCCCCTACGCTAAGCGTAGATATAAAGGAAGATTTTATTGTCGCAGCGGACGGCGGATATCGTCACGTCAAAGATAAAGAAGTCTTTGCAGTAATAGGCGACTTTGATACCTTAGGCTATCTTCCCTATGGTACAAAAACGGTAATCCATCCCGTTGATAAAGATAAAACCGACGGCGAGCTTGCTCTCGATTTCATAAAAGAAAGCGGTGGCTCTTCCGTTACGATATATGGAGCAACCGGCGGTAAAATAGAGCATATTCTTGGCAATATTGGACTTCTCGCTTATGCAGATGAAATAGGACTAGACGCAAAAATCATAGAAGATAGAGCGGAAATCTATTTTGTGCGTAATGAATTAGAAATTTTGGATAGGGAAAATTATCGTCTTTCCATCATCCCGTACGGCGGAGAAGTTAAGTTTGAAGAAAGCCAAGGACTAAAATATAGCCTTGACGGATTAAAAATTTTACCCTATTCTTCACTTGGAATTTCCAACGAAGTTACCATAGGTAAAGGGTTCATTAAAGTCAAAAAAGGCGCTTGCATCGTAATAATTTCCAAAAATTAATACAAAAAAACTATTGACAAACGCTTTTTGCGGTGTTAATATAAGCCCATCAAAACTAAATCGCGCTAGGGGTGATAGCAACCGCTATCTGAGATTACACCCTTCGAACTTGACCGAGTTTACACTCGCGTAAGAAAGCCATTTTCCTAGGAATTTGTAGTTCAAGTAATCTCGCTTGAACTATTTTTTTCTTAAAAGGCTCCTAGCAAAGGAGAACACTATGTTTTTTGATTCATTTGCCACATTGTCCCTGTTTGACAAAGTTGCCTCCATCTCTCTTTACGTTACAATAGGCGTAATCGCGCTTACGGCTATTGCTTTGTTGCTCGTCAATAAGTATCGCAAAGAAGATATGCGTAAAGCCGTAATTATAATAGGCGCGGTAATAATCGTTTATACAATCGCTATGCTAGGCGCTTTGCTGGGACTAAAACTAGACGAGTATATACAAGAAGGATACGTTGATTACCTTACTTTCGTCCCCGTAGTTATCCTTGTTGGAATAATAGTCGTACTTGCAATCTTAGGATTTATTTTAGCGCTCAAGAAAAAGGAAAGCCTACCACTATTCGGTAAAGTTTCCGCCCTACTTATAACCCTTGCAGGCGTTGCTTTAATAATTACTTCCATAGTTAAAACCTATGCGAGCGGTGAAGTCGTTGACGTTACGGGCGAAGTGCTACTTTACGTCTTTACCGCAGTAATAGTTGCAATCATAGCAGCTCTTGCTCTTCTCTTTGGTAAGAAAAAAG